>JAFDJC010000305.1 GCA_019307665.1 Deltaproteobacteria bacterium
TTACAGAAGTGTTCAGCTTTTCTGGATGCATATTTAGTTCATGAGCTAGTAAAAATGAATCACTGCAGTTCAAAAAAGCGCATAAATGAAAGGGGCAACAGCTGGTGCAGTAGTTAATGTAATAAAAAGCGCTGAGAGGAGTAAAACTACGATAATTGGCAAAAACGCAAATTTTTTATGAGTCTTTATATATCCCCATAGATCACTTAAAAAATCCATTAGTTAATCCTTTCTTGGCTAAAATGGTTTTTCAAAATCTTTTTCTTCTATGGTTTGTTCACGAACTTTAAAAACAGATGAATTTTTTCTCTTCCATTTCTTTAACTGTAAAGGATCTACGCCACTTATTCTCCTCAGGATGCCAATGGGAGTAATTATTCCGTAGAAATATATAACTAAAAATATTTTTGATAATAGTGGGCCGATGACTTTTAATATGAGTCCCAAAAAGGGAGCTAAAAGGAGGCGCAGTAGATAAGGGCAGAACAGACAAAGGGCCAGAAGGACAATGGTAGTAGGCAACAGATACCAGCTGTTTTTGTAGTAGCAGATAATAAGGAGGATGAAAACTAGGGCCAAACCTGTATCCCTTGCCTGTTTTTCGGAAAGATTTTTCATCATCTCAGATTAATGATTAGTGTAGTATTAGTTAATTTTGCGAATGCTTTTTTTTGCCAATTACTATGAAAAATCCGCCTTCCCTTGTTCCCGATGGAATCATCCCGATTTCCGTTAAGATCCGTTCCCAGTAGTTGCCAGCTGTATCTGGTTCGAATAGCTTTTCAGATGCGGAAAAAGATTCAAGCGGTTTAGATTTTGGGATGCTCCTTATGAATTTAAACCCAACCCTGTCAAGCCAGCCTAAAGCTTGACCAATTGTATGCTTTGATTCATGCGGGTTCTTATATTGATCTTTAAACCATGCTTCTCGTTTGACAACAGAACTGTTGGGGTCCACGTTTTTTCTGTCCAAAAACAGCAATCTGTCTTTTGTGAGATTAAACAGTAACCTTCTCACATCAGTAACAAGCCTACCATATTTATGATACAATCCTATTATTATATAACCGCCAGGACGAACAAGCCGTGCTATTCTTTGCAGACCCAAAAAAGGATCGGAAGTGTGGTGAAGGACTCCGTTGCAGATGACCAGATCGAAGGATTCGGGCTTGAAGCAGGGACGAAAGAGGTTCATTTGGAAAAAATGAGCTCTTTCAAGCTGATGAGTTTCTTTAAATTCCTGGCCGAGCTGCAGTGAATTGAGTGCCATATCAGTACCGAACACAGTTCTGTATGCTATGGATAAAAAGTTTGTCAGTTGGCCAGTTCCGCAACCGCATTCCAGGATGCGGCTTTCAAACGGGATCTGTTCATCCAACAGTTTTGCAAAGATACTCTGCCTGGACTTCATGATTAAACTACTTACATCATCGAAATCGTCATAATTCGGGAATGGTGTTTCCTCATAGAATGATTTAATTGTTGTGGTAATATCGTTTTTTAACTCGTCGGTGTCATTGGGACAGAAAAGAAGAGGGATGTTGTGTGATATTTCATAGTCTACACCACAGTTTGTACAGGAGAGAGTACCGTTTTTTACTGACAGGGCATTACTGCATTTTGGACAACAGAGTAGATCAAGATATTTTTGAAGCTGATCAATATTTTTGTCATTCGGGCAATGCAGCAGATCCTTTTTGTAGAACAGATGGTTCTCCATTACTAGATAATCCATCTCGGTATGCATAAAGCAGCGGTAGGCATCCTCAGGAGTGCACACAATGGGTTCGCCACGGACATTAAAACTTGTATTTATCAACATTCCAATGCCAGTCTCTTTTTTAAACGCATTAAGAAGTTGCCAGAACTTTTTATTTGTTTCACGGTGCACTGTCTGGATTCTCGCTGAGAAGTCTACATGGGTAACTGCCGGGATGCTGGAACGCTGATGATATAATTTATCAAAAAGGCTTAGTTCTTCCATATTATCGGGCAATGGATTCCTGAGTTCTTTTTTTACAGGTGCAACCAGCAGCATATAAGGGGATTGCCTGTCAATATCAAAATGCTTGTCTGCATCTTCCGCAAGGACTGCAGGGGCAAAAGGACGAAAACCTTCCCTGTATTTTATCTTCAAGTTGAGCCTTTTTTGCATATCGGGATGTCTGGGATCGCCCAGAACACTTCTGTTCCCCAATGCTCTTGGTCCCCATTCCATGCGTCCCTGAAACCAGCCAACAATTTTACCCTCTGCAATAGATCTGGCTACGTCTTCACACAGATGATCAAAATTGTCGTAGCGCCTGTAGGAGGCCCGGTATTTTTCTGCAACGCGTGCAATGTCTGCTTCGCCGTATTGACCACCCAGGTAAGAACCCTGCATCATATCGCCTTTCGTTTTTTTTCGGCGTTCATGACCTCTCCAAATGTGCCAACTGGCGAATGCTGCTCCTAGCGCTCCTCCAGCATCTCCGGCCGCGGGTTGAATCCACAGGTCTTCGAAAAGATTTTTTCGTATCAGCTTGCCGTTGGCAACACAATTCAGAGCTACCCCCCCGGCCATAACAAGGTATCTGCAACCGGTAAGTGATTTTGCTGTTTGCGTAAGGCGCAGGACTGCTTCTTCGGTAACCTGTTGTGCTGCAAGAGCCAGGTTCATATACGGCTGGGTAATTTTACTTTCTTCACATCGTCGTGGAATATTAAATAGTGAACTCCATGCCTCATCCCGGCACATTTTCAGTCCGGTAGCAAAATCGAAATATTTTAAATTTATAAGTAGTGATCCATCTTCGTTCAAATCCATCAATTCAGTGAGGATTTTTCGTTTGAACTCTTTTGTCTGCGTAGAATTAGGATTGCCGTAGGGTGCCAACCCCATTAACTTGTATTCGCCGCTATTAACCTTAAATCCACAATAATAAGTGAAAGCGGAATAAAGGAGACCCAAAGAGTGGGGGAAATCAAGTTGACGCAGGATCTTTATCTTGCTCCCTTCGCCCCTGCCGATGGTTGCGGTAGCCCATTCTCCAACGCCGTCTATGGTGAGGATAGCTGCTTCATCAAAGGGTGACGGATAAAAAGCGCTGGCCGCATGTGAGACGTGATGTTCAGAAAAGGTGATTTTAGGTGTGCACGGCTCGATTTTGTTAAGTTCTTTTTTTAAAAGATTGCGCATAAAAATTTTTTCCTTAATCCAGATCGGCATGGCTGAAAGATAGCTTTTGAGCCCTTGGGGGGCAAGGCTGTGATATGTCTCAAGCAGACGATCAAATTTCAGATAAGGTTTATCATAGAAAGTTGTGGTAATAAGATCATCCAAGCCAATGCCACCCTCCTTGAGTACATAGCGCACTGCATGTGCAGGGAAGGATAGATCAAATTTATTGCGCGTAAATCGTTCCTCTTGAGCTGCAGCTATAATTTCTCCATCACGTAAGAGGGCTGCTGCACTGTCATGATAATAGGCTGAAATTCCTAAAATAAACTCAGACATATCTACGTTTTCAGGTTTGCTATTTCTTTAGTGTTTTTATTAATCTCAATTTTAATTATATTATAATTATGAAAAATAATCTATAGTGCAATGAATTTTTCATCTCACCAACCA
>JAFDJC010000306.1 GCA_019307665.1 Deltaproteobacteria bacterium
ATGTGTACGCCTGGCAAGTGAACTGAGCAGGAGTGAAATCCTCGACTCCGTGCATACGCCTGAGATTTGCTTCAGCATCTCTGCCGGTTTTGCGGAAGCAAAGAAAGACAGCCGGTTGGAGGATATAATTAATCATGTTGAGGTGATGGAGAGTATTCGTTATAAATTTCGCGTCTGTTGAAAACCGGTGATCAGGATATTTTAAGGAAGCAATGGAGGAAAAATGAAGAATGCAACAATAGAGACATCGGTCGGAGTTTTTGTTCTGATCGGTATTGCCTGCATCGGATATATGACAATCAAACTGGGTAAAATGGAGATAGTGGGTGATAATAGATACGCTGTTTATGCCAGGTTTGAATCTGTTGCCGGGCTTGCCAATGGGGCCGATGTTCAAATGGCAGGCGTCAGTATAGGACGTGTGAGCACAATTAGTCTTGATCAGGAAAAACAGGTTGCGGTGGTAACCCTGGAAGTCAAAAAAGATATCAGACTGACGGAGGATGTGATTGCTTCTATAAAAACCGCAGGGTTAATAGGGGACAAGTATATTATGCTGACACCGGGAGGCTCGGATGTCGCGCTTAAGCCCGGAGATACGATAATAGAAACAGAATCCGCACTTGATCTTGAGGATCTGATCAGCAAGTATGCTTTTGATGATATATAGAGAGGCGTATATGAAAATAAGATCATTTATTTTAGCGGTTCTCCTTTTAATTTTATTCCAGACAAGTGCATGGGCGGATCAGCCGATCAATGACCTGAAGACCCCTGTTGAAAAGATTATGACGCTTCTTAAAGCTTCAAAGTCACAGAACAAAGAAAAACAGGAAGCCATTCGCATAAAAGTGATGCAGATTATTAGAGACACTTTTGACTTTCATGAAATATCCCGGCGCACAATTGCCAGACACTGGAAGGATTTCAGTGCACAACAGAAAGATGAGTTCGCAGATATCTTTGCAGAATTTCTCGGCAGCAGTTATTATGAGAAAATAAGGGATTCATACACAGTTGAAGACATTATTTACGACTCCGAGGAGATTGTTTCAGATAATAAAGCTCTTGTTAAGACCAGAATCCCCAGAGAGACAGGTGATATTCCAATATACTATCGGATGATGCTAAAGAATGGAAAGTGGAAGGTTTATGATGTTATTATAGAAAAAATAAGTCTTGTTAAAAATTATAGAACCCAATTCAGAAGTATTTTAAGGAAAGAGTCCCCGGAGCAGCTTATCGAAAGGCTTAAGAAGAAGATTGAAGACCGGAAAACAGACCAGGAGCCAGGCCGGAAAAATAAAGAGAAAGAGAAACCGGATACTCAATGAGAGGAATAGTTCGGAGACTTTTTATCATATTGGTGCTCTGCTTTTTATGCCATGGATATGCTATGGCAGCTGATGAATACGATGAAGAGGATGACTATTTATCAGATGAAAATTTATTATATGAAGAAGAGTCCCAGGATTATCTTGAACCCTGGAATCGTTTGATGTTCAATTTCAATGACCGGCTCTATTTCCTTATTCTTAAGCCTGTGACGGAAGGATATGTATATATCTCTCCTGTATATGTCAGAGTGGGCGTTTTCAATTTTTTTTCCAACCTGTCTTTTCCTGTCCGGTTTGTAAACAGTCTGCTTCAGGGCAAGGGTGAGGCTGCCGAAAGAGAATCTGCACGATTTATAGTGAACAGCACAATCGGTGTTCTCGGATTTGGCAATCCCGCTGAAAATGATCCGAATCTTAAAAAAAGCGATGAGGATTTTGGTCAGACCCTTGGAAGTTATGGTGCGGGCGGTGGCGCTTATGTGGTTTGGCCTTTCCTGGGACCTTCAACCATAAGGGACACCATCGGTGATTGTGGCGACGCATTTTTAAATCCAACATGGTACATCAAACCAAGATGGGTATCTACTTGCATATGGTCATATGATAGGATTAACTCATTATCTTTTAGGATGGGGGATTATGAAACATTGAAAGCCGCCGCATTTGAACCTTATATTGCGTTAAAGGATGGCTATCTTCAGCTAAGAGAAAAGAAAATAGAGGAATAACCTGATAAAAGGATAATTATTACCATGATTGCTGAAATTCTTTCAACAGGAGATGAAATTCTGACCGGATCGATTGTTGACAGCAACTCGGCATATATTGCGGAGAAACTGGCTTTGAACGGGGTCAATGTGGTACGCCATACTTGCGTAGGCGATGACAGATCGGCACTTGTTTCGGTCTTAAAGGAAATAGGTGTACGTGCTGATTTGGCTGTAATTACCGGCGGGCTTGGCCCTACAGCTGATGACCTGACAGCGGAGACAGCGGCAATGGCTGCAGGAGTGGAACTCGTTTACAGTGAAATTGCAGACAGGTCCATAGATGATTTTTTCAAAAATCACGGGCGGCTGAGAAGAGATTCGGACAAAAAACAGGCAATGCTTCCTGAAGGCGCTGAATGCATAGTAAATCCTGTCGGGACAGCGCCCGGTTTTATGGTAAAAGTTGGGAAATGTCATGTTTTCTGTGTTCCAGGAGTGCCGGCTGAAATGCAGAGAATGCTTTCTGATTCAGTGCTTCCGGCAATTCAAAAGCTGTTGGGAAATGACAGGGCCGTTCTTCTTACCAGAACAATATCTGTCTTCGGCATGTCTGAGGCGGCAGTCGGTGAACACTTACTGGAACTGGAAGAAAAATTTCCGGGAATAAAGCTGGGCCTTTGTGCGGAATTTCCTGAAATTAAGGTTAAACTTTACGTCAGGTCGGAAGTTGAAAACAATCCCCATAAGATTGTTGGCGAGGCTTCTGATTGGGTTCTTGGAAAAATAGGCAAACATGTGTTTTCAAAGACCGGTGGGTCTATGGCATCCGAAGTCGGACGACTGCTGGGAGAGACGAATTCAACACTTTCAGTTGCAGAAAGCTGCACAGGCGGTTTGATTTCGCATATGCTGACCAATGTACCCGGAAGCTCTTCATATTTTTTGTTTTCCGCCATAACATATTCAAATCAAGCAAAAATGGATGTTCTTGGCGTTTCATCCAAATCCCTTGAAAAATTTGGCGCTGTAAGTGAAGATATTGCAAAAGAGATGGCTGAAGGTGCAAGACGGGTATCCGGTTCTCTATACGGACTTTCCACAAGCGGCATTGCAGGACCTGACGGAGGGACAGATGAAAAACCTGTAGGTACAATATGTATCGGTGTCGCAGGGCCGGACTTCCTGAAAGGGTTTCGATATAACCTGTCTTTTGGTAGCCGCTCCAGAAACAAAACCATTTTTGCAATGGCTGCTCTTGAACTGCTTAGAAGAGAGCTTAATCCAAATTTTATAAAATGACCCCAGATTTAAAACCAGATTTAAAACCAGATTTTAAACCAGACCTTAAACCAAACTTAAGATCAGAGTATATAAAAACAGGATGGCTGATTGACGGTACAGGCTCTCCAGCCGTTTTCAATGCTCTTTTAAGGGTAAGAGAGGGCAGGATAGAATCCGTTCAGTCAACTCCTTATGAGACGGATCCGGCTAATAAACATCCGGACAATGTAACAGACCTGTCACGATACACCATTATCCCCGGGCTGATAGA
>JAFDJC010000307.1 GCA_019307665.1 Deltaproteobacteria bacterium
CTATTGAAAGACAAGACCGGTGCTGAGGTCTGGGAGTTTTATATAGATATTCGCTCCCCCGGAAAACTCTACGAAGAATTTTATAACCGGGTACAGGAGGAGGGCGTCCATCTCGTAAGGGGAAAAGTCGCAGAGGTAACTGACATCCCGGACAAGTCTGAAGACACTGGAAGGCTGACGGTTGTGGCTGAAAACACGCTGACCAGGCGGACATTGAGGCTTCCAGTTGACATGGTGATTTTAAGCGTGGGGCTTGAGCCTGCCGAAGGTTCAGAGGACGCAGGAAAGTTGGCAGGTGTGCAGACAGACGGCGACGGATGGTTCACAGAGCTTCATGCCAAGCTCGGACCCGTATCCACACCATCTGCAGGAATATTCCTTTCCGGTTGCTGCCAGGGTCCCAAAGATATCCCGGATACTGTGGCGCAGGCTTCAGCAGCCTCAGGAGAAGCGGTTGCCCTGCTTTCAAAAGGGAGCGTCGAAACCAGGGCCGAGATTTCTTTTATCGATCCTGATCTTTGCACGGGCTGCAGGACATGTATCGGGGTATGCGCTTATTCAGCGATAACTTTTGACGAAAGCCTTAATATAGCAAAAGTTAATGACGTTCTTTGCCAGGGCTGCGGCAGCTGCGCAGCCGCCTGCCCTTCAAGCGCAGCAATGATTGCTCATTTTACGGACAGACAGGTGATGCATGAGCTTGAAGAGCTTTTATAGCAGGGCAGGCACAGGGGCCTGCCCCTACGGTTGTCTATTTGGTTTTTGCGGTTTATCGGTAGGGGCAGCCCATTGTAAAAGGAGAATTGTAAATGGATGATTACAGGCCGAAGATTGTTGCTATGGTATGCAACTGGTGCACATATACCGCCGCGGATCTCGCTGGAACGTCAAGGCTCGAGTATCCCGCGGAGATCAGGCTAGTAAGGCTGATGTGCACCGGGATGATAGATCCCAAGTATATTATCAAAGCATTTCTCGACGGGGCTGATGGAGTGTTTATAGGCGGGTGTCATCCCGGTGACTGCCATTATATAGATGGTAATATAAAGGCGAAAAATAGAATCAGGGGAGCAGCCTCATTAGTGGAACAGTTCGGATTTGAACCTGACCGGCTTCGGCTCACGTGGATAGGCGCCAGCGAAGGCCCTGAATTTCAGGAGCATATGAGAGACTTTACGGAAACAATAAAAGCCCTTGGCCCGGTTCAAACCCAAGAATTGATGGTATTGTAAAAGAGGTTGTCATGACGAAATTTGCAGTTTATAAGAACAAATCAGCAGAAGACGGCGCAAGGGAATTTTTAAGAACTCTTCTTTCAGAAAATTTGATAGACGGTCTGTTTGCTCCTGCCGTAACACCATGGTCTCTTCTTCCCATGCCGCATCTGTTTACTTCGGCTGATAATACAGATCGATTGACACCGCTTGCTCCTGTGGCACCTTTTAATGCCGCAACACAGGCGGCACAAGTTCTTGCCGAAGCATCAGGCAAAAGGGTTGCTGTTGTCCTAAAGCCCTGTGAAATAAGAGCCTTTATAGAGCTTGCAAAGCTCAACCAGTGCGTAATAGATGACAACGTAATAATCATCGGTATTGAATGCAGGGGGAGGCTTGAAAATAAAACATATCTTGAGAGCATAAAAGAGGATTCAAGCTTTACTGCATCTTTTTATAAGGATGAAAAATTAAGGGATGATATTACAGAGTCGTGCCGAGGCTGCACGGATTTTATACCTGAAAAGGCCGATATCGCGATACTTACCATGGACTGGAAGGATGATACAATCTGGTTTGCTGCTGACTCTGAAAAAGGAAAAAGCGTAATCGAAAAAGCAAACCTTGAATCTGCAAATCCATCTGAGGCAAGAAATCAAGAAATCAATGATCTAAAGAAAAAAAGAGAAGAAACCAAAAAAGAGCAGTTAAAGGCTGTAAATGAAGAAGTGAGTTCCATGGAAGGCTTCCAGAAAATAATCGCAGAATGCCTTAACTGTCAGAACTGTAGAAATGCATGTCCTGTGTGCTACTGCAGGGAGTGTGTTTTTAAAACAGATGTGTTTGATAACAAACCTGACATTCTTTTAAAAAGAGCGGATAAAAGGTCCGGCATAAAGCTCCCCCAGGACACTACCATGTTTCACATGACAAGGATGTTGCACATCGCTCACGCGTGTGTGGGATGCGGGCAATGTACAAGTGCCTGCCCCCAGTCCATACCTGTCGCGGATTTTTTCAGGGCATCAGCAGAGAAAATGCAAAACCTTTATGGATATAAGCCCGGAAGGAATATCGAAGAGAAGATTCCAATGCTTTCCTTTGGAGAAACAGATGGAAAATAAAAATAGTCAACCAAAAACAGTTATAGTCGGATCCGGTGTAAGCGGTTTGTCGGCAGCACTTCATTTTGCTGAGTCAGGGAGAGAAGTGATGCTGGTGGACAAAGCCGCCGGTTCAGGCGGAATCCTTTCGATGCTTGACCGCCAGTTTTTTAACGATCATTGTGGTATGTGCAGGATTCTTCCAATGATCAAAAGGGAAGGTTCCCAGGACTTTTGCCTGAAAAGAGGCGTTTTTCACGAGAACATAGAATTTTTTCCTTATACGGAAATAGCGTCAGTGGACGGCGCTCCCGGAGACATGACAGTCGGTTTTAAGACGGTTGAAACCAATGAGCAATTTGAAAAAAAAGGTGTATCCGTTGTTATCCTTGCCGGGGGCAGTGACCTTTTTGATCCATCGGAAACCGATTTTTACGGGATGTCCCATATGCCTAATGTTGTAACCGCTGTTTCGTTTGAACGGATGATCAGCGGAAACGTCCTTGAACGCCCTTCCGACGGGAAAGAGCCAAAAAAAATAGCATGGATTCAGTGTGTCGGATCGAGAAACGTTACAGCCGGATCCCCTTACTGTTCCAGCGCGTGCTGCATGTTTGCTGTAAAAGAAGCTGTACTGGCAAAGGAAAAAACAGACTCACGGGCCGATGCGGCAATATTTTATATGGATATGCGAACATTTGGAAGAGATTTCCAGAGATACCGAGATGATGCTGAAGATAAAAAAGGGGTGCGGTTTATCCGGTGCAGAATACACAGCATAGAGCCGGCTGACCAGGAAGGGGATCTTGATATATTTTATATCGACAACCATGGTGAGAAAAAGAAAGAAACTTTCAGCCTTGTCGTGCTTTCGACAGGTAAAAATGATCTTAATGAAACAGACAATTATAACAGACTTGCATCTGCAGATGGTGTTTATCTGCTTGAATCAGCTAAAGAATTCAGGGATATTTCCGAAACAGTTAAAGGGGCGCAGTCAGCTGTCTGTGAGGTGGCAGAAATTTTAGATTGCATGACGGAGAGAACAAATGAAACAAGGCAGCAAAAAGACGAATCCCTTTATTTCCAGAAACCAAGGCTTCTTGTCTTGATGCTGAAAAAAGGCGTTTTAAATGAAAATGCCGATTGTGATAAGATTGGGTCTAAGATTGAAAATTTGTTTCAAAATCTTGAGACTGTTGTAGTTGATAAGCTTGACAGTGCATTTTTAGAAGACATCAAGGATAGCGTTCTGGAAAAAAAAATAAACAGGCTGCTCGT
>JAFDJC010000098.1 GCA_019307665.1 Deltaproteobacteria bacterium
CGGTAATGTAGCACATGATTTGTCCGGTTAAAAATGGGTATAATGGATATAAGGTAATCGAAATCGTTAGTACAAAGATTAACGAACCTGCGATGATTGGCATTTAGTCTGGGAGAGACTGCCTCGTTTCTCGTACTATAGGGGCACCCCCCTTAAATTCAAACTGGTTAAATGTGGGGCAGATCGTTCACCGCAAACAAAATACTATATATAGTTTAATCTACTCTGATATTGCATTAAGTTCGACCAATGCCTCGAATGCTGATGGCCTGACAATAGAAAACTTGCCAAACCATTTATCATAAATTTTCAGTATCTGTTTTGATCGACAAAGATTGGATATCACGCGATCTGCAATAAGACGAAAGTCGGCATCATTTCTCCTTACTGCCAGAGCGAGTGGCTCATATGAGAACAAGTCTGGAAGAATCGAAAAATTGTTTGGATTATCCGCGTTTAAGGCCAGGCCGATAAGTACAACCTGATCAGCAGCAAAAGCGTCGATTTTTTCTTTTTCTAATGCATTCAGCCCTTCAACCATCGAGTTTAAAAAAATAATATTAGCATTAATTTGTGTTTTGGCAAATAGCTTTTTCAACTCGATAGCGGTTGTTGTACCTTTCACAACTCCAATTTTTTTCCCAGTAAAATTGCCCCTGATTTTCTTGCCCTTTAAGGTCATAAATGAAGCACCAGTAACAAATGTAAGTTGCGTAAAATCAACAAGTTCACTGCGAGAAAGTGTTTTAGTAGTTGCCCCACACAATATGTCAATCTTTTTGTCAACCAATGCATGGAATCTCTCTTCAGCTGTCACAGGAACATATTCAATTTTTATATCGCTATCAATTTTATTTTTTATTTCAGCTACAATTTTTTTACAAAGATCTATAGAGTAACCGGCTGGTGTACCATCTTTGTCCAAAAAAGACATGGGTGGTTGAGCCTGACGATAACCAATTTTAATTTTTCCAGACTTTCGGATCTGTTGAAGAGTTCCTGTAAATTCTTGAGCTGATAGTGGGTTGATGAAAAATGCGACTAATAAAATGGTTGTCAGTATGCCTTTCATGCTGGTTATCTCCAATTTAGGGTTTGAGTAATCCGACTCTTTTAATTTCAAAATAATGGCCTTTTCTCTCTAATATCGTCAAATGTCTAAGAAGCGCTTGTACAGTTCTTGAAATCATGCAAAATCAAACGATAATGTTTTACACTACCTATGCGCTAACTAATTGAAGTATTCATAAAATTTAAGGTGGTCATTAGACCTGAACACATCTGATATTCCTATCAAGCCTGAAAGGGGTACAGTACAGTAGATATTGATACAATGCAAATTAAATTACAAAACCGAAATTCCATTTTATCGGAGTGAAAGCATCCTTTCAACCCTTACAGAAGATAAAACAGTATGGGTTTTTAATCCATATTATATCCATTGTTATTCCATATTGCCTTTTTGGTCTTTTTTTTATAAACAGATATCCAAGCGTTTCGCTTATCTTCATAAAACCCCGCTTTAAGGTTCAGGCAATGCCTTGCGGGGTTTTCCTTTGTTAAATCTTTTATGGTTGAGTAATCCCTACCACTACCTGACTGTTATACTCATCGTTTAAATTATCCATTATATTTGATATCTTAACCGAAAAATATAATATTTTATTGAACAACTCACCGTTATTATATATGGTTATTCTTATCAACATCAAACTTAACCGGTGAAGCCATGAAAAAAAGAAATGAAAACTGGAAACCACTTGCCGAAAACAATTTAAAAGATATCAGGCAGATGTTTAACCTTATTTTGCCTGACAAAGAATATGGCGATCTTGCTGAAACGATTTCCGACTATTGGGTTAAAATGCTCAAAAATGTCTGGAAAAACAAAGCCGATGCAATCAAAGAAAAGGATTTAAAATTTAAGCCGTCTGATCCTTTATCAAGAATTCAACAAAAAACGGTCGTCATTTCCTATGCTGACAGTGTCACCGAAAAAGGTGAAAAATCCTTAGTCACTTTGGATAATTTTTTAGGAAAATATTTTCCTGCTGTTCGCGGCATGCACATGCTTCCTGCCTGCGAAGTAGCTGAAGATCGGTTTAATGACGGCTTTTTCTCACAGGTCGTCCGCGATCAAATTCATGGCGCTTTTGGAACCAATCAAAAATTTTCAGAGATGATGGAAAAATATTATTCCATGGCTGATTTTGTTTTAAATCATGTGGATATCAACAATCCGATGTTTCAGGCCTACCTGAATGGTGATGATGATAAAGATGTTGAAAAAAAGGACTGTTTTTATATTTACACGGAAGAGGAATACCAGGACCATTGTACTCAAGGTGACTTTAGTCAAATTTTTCGGCCACGGCCCTTCCCGCTTTTTTCTATTTTCAGAAAAAAACCTGAGGATGAAAAATATAAAAATTTAGGCCATGCTGAAAAGGTTATTGAGATGCAAGCCTGTTTTAAGCATAACGATCTGCCGGAACCGGTTATCAGCCTGCTTTCAATTTTTAATAAGATTAAAAATGATCAGATGCTACTAGCTGAAGATTACTGCCATATAGTAAACTTTAGGGATTATCTCAAAAACAATACTGATATTGACCCGGACACCATTTTTACAACATCTGCAATCCAGGAAATCAAAAGCATACCCTATATTTTTCATGACCGTATTAAAAGCATGGAAGATTTTCTGGAGGCAGTGGGATACATTAAAGATTCTGCTCTGGAATATGCTTCAAATTACCGGCAGTTTGACAACAATATTTTCGGCGAAGAGATACGGGCTCTTACAACCTTCAGCCATGTGCAGGTAGACCTGAATACGTCAACTTTTCAAGGGCTGAAAATGCTTGCCGATGATTTTTCGTGGTACTTAAGTCTGGATCTTGATATGCTCCGTCTTGACGCGGCAAACTTTGCCTTCAAAAAATGGAAAACAACCTGTTTTGGCTTGCCTGAAGTATCATCTCTGATGAAAATCCTTTATCTTTCAATCGATTCTGTTTCCCCCAGGATTGTTGCCAATCTGGAAGTGAATGACCAGCTCGGCAGTATTTTATCTCAAATGGCTGATAAAAATGCGCCGCCACCGATGATGTACGATTTTCACCTGGCCGGTATACTTCCTGTTGTTTTCAATACTGGGAATGCAGAAATTCTTTTACGGATTTTTAAAAAAATTGCCGGTTATGATATCCCGAAAGAAAGCATACGATTCAGCCTGGCTGAAAGCCATGACGGAAAATCAGTTCGGGGAAGCCTTGATATCCTGACACTTGCAGAAAGGCAAGTGCTGGCTGATACGGTTGAACAAAATAAAGGCAGAGTTAAATACAAAGGCGTTCCTGAAAGGCAATCTGCTGTTGCCGAGTTTAAGGAAGTATGCAATGGAGCCAATATCGATTTTGAAAATTCAAAAAAAAGGCTCTTCAAACAGGGTGACCCCTCTGATACGACTTTATATCTTGATGAAAGCATTCGGAACGAATCAGATATTGCCGGCGCACTCGATATCAGCATGGATGACCTTACTGGAAATGATACACTCAGATTCTTTATCAACAAAGTCCTACACGGAAGGGAGCCCTATGAGCTTTGCGTCTCAACACGTGATTCCATGATCGAAATAGAGAACAATGAGCTTGAGGCTGAACGTTACCTGGCATTTTATACACTGGCGTTCGCATTAATGGGTAGAAATGTTAAATCAATCTATTTTAATGATCTCATGGGATTGCCCAACGATTACGAAAAATTTGAGGAAAGCGGGGAGTTGAGAGATCTCAAAAGAACCAAATCAGATTATCAAAAGCTTGAAAACCTTTCTAAAGACAATACGTCAATTCAGTATCGCATTGCAAAAGGTATCAACAACATTATCGCTCTAGTGGATTCCGATCCTGCATTAAATTTCCGGGGGAATGAAGCCGAAGCCCGGCTCCCTTCGGGCGACAATCCTTCCAAATCTGTAGCTGTTATTCATACCTTTTATCAAAATCATCACACATTGATTGTTGTCAATATCGGGCAGCGTGCAGAGGAAATAACGATTGACCTTGACCGGTTCAACCTTTCTGACCGGCAATCCCTGTTTGACAATATAAACGGTCAAAAAATCATGTCCGGCGCAGATGGGAAACTGGCGATGACACTTCAACCATATCAGCGCCTATGGATTTCAAGGGAATCAATAGAAATCCCCCAGGAAATGTTATTGAAAAATTAAACACTTCTACTTTTCAGTATATGTCAATGGTCATTTAGCCTAAAAAGAAGGGTTTGCATAACAGAAAAGACAATTATGGAAACATGGATGAAGGCTGTACGAGCCTACGTCTGACGATGCCAGGCAGCCGCAGCCGGCTTCTATTCTCTGCCCCCTGTCTTTGGCAAGAGAAATCTTACCTCCGAAAAGTTTTGACAGGTATTCGTTCGGTATACAAGCGCTTTGTGAAACAGTAGATTCAGAAGGGAGCATATTTAAAATCTTTTTTTCACAGCACGTAAAGAGTGAAATTCCTCTTTCATGAAGTGTCTTTTCCATTCCAAGAAGAATATTTGTCTTTTTTTCAACCGACGGATCAAAAAAAGAAATGCCGATACCTGCAGACCGCTTTTTTATCTTAGCATACAGATCAACAAAGCTCGTAATACACCTGTCTATGCCGCAATCTCCTGCTCTGCCTGCAATGATTTCAAAATCGCAAAGATTGTTTTTCGTATACCCGTTGTTGTCTTTATAAAAACATATCGGATCAAATCGCCACTGGATGGTTTTTGCATTAAATCGCATACAAAGCTCATCCATCTGGTCAAGGCGATCTTTAAGTGAAGGCACATTCGGTTCGAGAAGCGAATTAAATGAGTTGATGGTAAAATTAAAAAAAAGGTTGTAGCCCTTTTCAAGAAGTGATTCTCCAAAACCGCCCTTTAAAAACAGGTTGAAATTTTTTGACCAGAATACAATCGTATGAACCTTTTCACTTGAAGCATCTACATTGAACCTTTTTTTTGAATAGGGGTTCACTACTTCAAAGTATCCCTTATTTATACGGTCCATAAACCAGTCCATATAAAATGCCGGAATATCGGTCCGCCTTGATGCGGAAATTACTGTTTTCAGGCCAAATTGTTTCAAGACAGAGGTCATGTCCGTTTTATATCAATTCGATTTTCTGTCTGCCAGCGAGATCACCTTGCCGGAGTTGTCTTTTTCAGAGGCTTTGTCCTTTTCAGGGTCTTCATCTTTTTCAACAGGAGGGACTGGTTCAACATGATGGTCTGGCGGACATTCAACAGGTTCAAGGCGCATCTTGTTTCCATTCATCGTAAACTCGGCGCCGTCAATATAAACATCCTTAAGAATCCATGTTACAGTCTGCAAGGGAATTTGAAGCAGCAGCAGTCTGACATTGTACCAGTCTTTTTTAACATCAGGTAAAATATCCTCTATTCGTGCAAATCCCGCCGGCTTGTCTTCGAAGTATATTATAACAACGTCGTTTTCATGTGCCATTTTCAGATGGTTTCCTTTAATATGTTCTCTTTAAAGTCAAGCGTGGCAAAATGATCTTCAATCGTCTCTTCTCTTCTGATCAATTCAATTGAACCGTCAGCTCTTAAGAGCAGTTCCTTTGGACGAAGCCTGCCGTTATAGGTGAAACCCATGGAGTGCCCGTGTGCGCCTGTGTCGTGAATAACAAGGAGGTCGCCGTCTTCAATTTCCGGAAGCCTGCGCTGGACGGCAAATTTGTCATTATTTTCACACAGTGCACCGACAACATCCACCGGCACCCCGTCAGGCGCATCCGGCTTGCCGTGAACCGTTATTTCATGATAGGCTCCGTATATTCCCGGACGCATCAGTGACGACATGCAGGCATCGACACCGACATATTTTCGGTAGGTATTTTTTTTATTTATGGCCCTGGTTACTAGAACACCATGCGGACCGGTCATGTAGCGTCCGCTTTCAATATGAAAGGCAGGGGCATATCCGTTTCTTTCCCTGAACCGGTCGATACATTTTGCAATCTCTTTTCCCATGACAAAAATATCAAGCGCCTTATCTTCATGACTATACGGAATGCCGAACCCTCCGCCGATGTTGAAAAACTCAAACCTGATACCGAGATTTTTCGTAATTTTTTCTGCAAGATCGGACAGCATCCGGGCCGTTTCCACCATATAGCTGTGGTTGAGCTCATTTGACACCAGCATTGTATGAAGGCCGAATCTTTTCGCGCCAAGTTCCTGTGCCGAACGAAAAGCATCAATAACCTGTTCATTGCTGATGCCGTATTTGGCCTCAACCGGGTTACCGATAATATCGTTGCCGGTTCTTGCCGGACCCGGATTGTATCTAAAACAGATCAGCTCAGGCATCTTTGGAACTTTTGGAATCAATGTGATGTCATCAAGATTCAGAATGCATCCTCCATCGGAAAGGGCGACTTGAAATTCCTCATCGGTTGTATTGTTGGATGTAAACATCAAATCTTCACCAAAACTGCCTGCCTCTCTGCACAATACAAGTTCCGGAATCGAACTGCAGTCGAATCCAAATCCAATGCTTTTCATGATTTCCAGAATACGAGGGTTGGGCAGCGCCTTGACGGCATAGTATTCTCTGAAACCTTCAATACCTGAGAAGGCTTCAATAACCAACCGGCCGGTCTCTCTGATACCTGCTTCGTCATATATATGAAAAGGCGTTCCAAAATGGTCTGCAGCTTTTTCAAGGACCGGTGAAAGACGATCGCTGAATTCTTGGCTAATCGGCATGAACTGCTTTTCCTCCTTTACTGGTTTTTCTTTACCGGTTTTTCTTTGCTGCGATGGTTACCCATTCGCCCTTTGATCTTGTTTCAACTGTTTCTAAACCAATCCGGCCCATTTTATCAAGAACTATACCGGCATTTTTTTCAATAATGCCCGAACATATCAATATGCCTTCCCGCTCCATCACGCCTTTAATATGATCAAGAAGAAGAACAATAACCTCTGAAAGGATATTGGCTGTTATGATATTGAACCGGCGTTTTATCCCTTTGGCAAGGTTTCCTTTCATCACCCTGAACTCCGGGGCATCGATCCGGTTCAGCTGCAGATTTTCTTTGGCTATTCTGACAGCCGTCTCATCATTATCAACACCCCATACTTTTTTTGCGCCCAGTTTTGCGGCTGCAATCATGAGAATGCCTGAACCTGTCCCTATGTCAAGAACAGTATCTCCCGGACCAATATATTTTTCTATCATTTCAATACAAAGAGAAGTTGTGGGATGGGTTCCGGTGCCAAAGGCCATGCCCGGATCAATCTCGATTATTGTTTCTCCTTTTTCAGGGGAATATTGCCGCCATGTGGGTTTAACAACGATCCGGTCAGTTATTTTTTCAGGTGAAAAATATTTCTTCCATGATTCCGCCCAGTCTTCCTCATCGATTTTGCGGTAAACAATTTTTGAAACAATATTGTTTTCACGTTCAAGTATCGCCAGGCTCTCTTCCAGAGTCGATCTTCTACCTTCCGTCTTGTTGTCCAGCGGAAGATAGCCCGACACTGCATAATCCCTGCCCACCTGAAAAGATGCATCAAGAGGTTCATGCGGCCAATCATCAGGTTCTTCAATGCATACACCCTGAAGATCTAAATTATAAAAAATATTTGATATCAGATCACCGGCCATTATCGGTTCACTTGACTCAAAAATAACTTTTGCTTCTGTCCAGTGCATTGTTTTTATTAATGTTACTTATCTCATGCCGCAGCAGCTTTAATCCCATTATTTAAATATCAACAAGGCGTAACCTAAAAAAATGGAAAATGCAATATAATCAAAAACCGTAATGTGACAATCCGTCAATTCCATTTAATTTAGAAAATACCTCTTAAAAAGGTTGCAAGGAGTATTGAGATGATTATATTCGTCATTGGCTTAAAAACAAATAAACTGATGTGAATTAAAAAATATATACTATGAAAAATTTCAAAAAAGAAATAGAAAGGCGCCGCACCTTCGGTATTATCAGCCATCCGGATGCAGGCAAAACCACATTGACTGAAAAGCTCCTCCTTTACTGCGGCGCTATTCAGCAGGCCGGCGCCGTAAAGGCGCGAAAGGCGGAAAGGCATGCCACAAGCGACTGGATGGCCATTGAAAAAAAACGGGGCATATCCGTAACCACATCGGTGATGAAATTCAATTACCGGGATTATGAGATCAATCTTCTGGACACCCCCGGGCACCAGGATTTCTCTGAGGACACATACAGGGTTCTTACTGCTGTTGACAGCGCTCTTATGGTGATTGACAGTGCCAAAGGGGTTGAACCCCAGACCGAAAAACTAATGGAAGTCTGCCGCATGCGCAACACGCCCATTATGACATTTATCAATAAACTGGATCGGGACGGTATGGCCCCCATCGACATTCTTGATGATATTGAAAACAAGCTGCAAATAGAATGTACTCCCCTTTCCTGGCCCATCGGGATGGGAAAAAGATTCAAGGGTGTTTATAATCTCTATAAAAAAGAGTTGCGCCTTTTTACACCCGGCCTGGCAACAAGCTCAAGACAAGGAATTGTGATTAAGAATCTCAAAGATCCAAAGCTTGATGAAGCCCTCGGATCCCAGGCAGATGAATTAAGAGAAGATGTTGAGTTGATAGAAGGAGCTGCCAATCCCTTTGAAATTGAGCATTATTTAGAAGGCAGTCAGACGCCTGTTTTTTTCGGAAGCGCCATCAATAATTTCGGTGTCAAGGAGATGCTGGATTCATTTGTACATACAGCGCCCTCTCCCGGCCCCAGAACGGCTGTTACACGGGAAGTATCGCCCTATGAAAAACCTTTTTCAGGTTTTGCATTTAAAATACAGGCAAATATGAATCCTGCGCATAGGGATAGAATTGCATTTATACGAATCTGTTCAGGTAAATTCACCAGGGGAATGAAGACATTTCACCATCGAATCGGAAAAGAGGTGACCTTTTCAAACGCTACTATTTTCATGGCTAATGAGCGTGAAAATGTGGCGGAAGCATATCCTGGTGATATTATAGGCATATATAATCACGGTACCATAAAAATAGGAGATACATTTTCTGAAAAAGAACCGCTGAAGTTCTGTGGAATTCCCAATTTTGCCCCCGAATTTTTTAAAAAAGTAATTCTCAAGAACCCAATGAAGGCAAAACATCTAAAAAAAGGGCTTACGCAACTCGCAGAAGAGGGTGTTGTCCAGGTTTTTAAACCCATTGAAAGAAATGATTACATTTTAGGTGCCGTGGGGATGCTGCAGTTTGACATCACCATGGAACGTCTTATGTCCGAATACGGCGTTGATGCCATCTACGAGTCTGTTGATTATAAAATCGCACGATGGTTTGAATGCGGTGACCCAAAAAAAATGGAAGCTTTTGAAAAGAAAAACAGCGCCCGCATTGCAAGAGATGCTGAGGGTGCTTTAGCTTATCTTACCACAAGCGAATGGCAAATGGGTTTTTGCAAGGAGCAATGGCCTGAAATTGATTTTTCCAAAACAAGGGAAATCAATTAAAATATCATCAAAGAAATGTGAAATAATCTTGTCGCTCATAGATAGACTACCTCCTCAAGTATGTAACTCCTGAGTTGAGACTTAATTCCCTTGCGTGTCACTAAATCAACCTTCATCCCAAGCAATTCACTTAATTGGTTTTCAATTTCAATCAGTGTAAAAAGACTTGGAACCTCTTCATAATCAATCAGTATCTCTAGATCACTCTCGCTTTTTTGTTCTCCTCGAACATATGAACCAAATATTCCCAATATAAATTGCTATCGATGTGGCCTTTGACGCGGATTCGATAGATGACCGGCTTCTCGAATGCTTTTTTGGGTTATCTGCTCGTCTGCCAAGATCCACCTCTGTCTTTCTGTTGATTCCGGCGACACCTTTGCTTATTCAGTGTGGTCCGTATGGCAGAGAAGGCACTCCATATGGCCCTGCTGGTGGTTCATGCCTTCGGAGTAGTCCGGGTAGCTTTCCGGGCCATGGCACTCGACACAGTGGGCGATCG
>JAFDJC010000308.1 GCA_019307665.1 Deltaproteobacteria bacterium
AAAACAGGATATTGGTTCAAGGTCAAGGCGGTGCTGAGTTTCAACCCACAGGTCCGCCTAGGCGGTTCGAGGACTTGAAACAAGGACCCAACATAGAGATTGGGCCAAAAGACATTTTTGAGATAGCTTCTATTGTTTAACCGGGAGATCTATCATGGGAGAAGAAATCGAAAGAAAGTTCCTTGTAAAAGACGATTCCTTTAAGCGTCTTTCCCAGGGAAGTAAATACAGACAGGGATACCTGAACAGCATGAAAGAAAGAGTTGTTCGTGTAAGGACAATAAACGATAATGGATTTTTAACTGTAAAGGGGATCACCACCGGAGCGACACGTGTTGAATATGAATATGAGATCCCAGTAAAAGATGCCGATGCCATGCTGGATGATTTGTGCGAAAAACCGCTTATCGAAAAGAATCGATACAAAATTAAGTTCGAGGGCTTTATCTGGGAGGTCGATGAATTTTTTGGAGAAAATCAGGGATTAACCGTTGCAGAAATAGAACTCGAACGGGAAGACCAGCCTTTTGAAAAGCCCGAATGGATCTCCGAAGAAGTTACAGGAGATCCAAAATATTTCAACTCGAACCTTATTCAAAATCCATATAGCAAATGGTAAATCTAACAAGTGACGAACTTTATACACAAACCTTTTACACGAAGGAGGGTATGCCATGAAAAAAACATGTATAACTTTAATTGTCGCAATTACGGTTATTGCGGTTTCAGCCGGTGCAGCAATTGCAAAATTTCCATCCAAACCCATTAAACTCATTGTTTACACTAAACCCGGCGGAGCGATCGATGTCTTTTCAAGAAAATTTGAAGCGATAGCAAAAAAATATACGGACGCTACGTTTCTTGTAATTAACAAAACCGGTGCCGGGGGTGTCGTCGCCATCAAGGACATAATGGCAAGCAGGGCGGATGGATACAAGTTCATGGCTGTCACACGGTCTAACGTGGGGAAAATTGTTTCTTCAAAAAGTGACATAAAAACAAGCGATTTGTCATGGCTGGCAATGATGGTGTCTGATCCCGAAGCGATCATCACACGAAACAATTCCGATGTTGAGACCTGGGAACAAATTGTTGCCGATGCAAAAGCCAAAAATGGCAAACAACTTTGGGTTGGGCCCGCCAAAGGCGGCAACGATCATATTATGGCTATGAAAACATGGAAAGCTGCTGGAATAACGGCAAAATGGATCCCCTATAAAAGTGGTGGGAAAGCCATGGCGGCGCTAATGGGAGGTCATGGTGTTGTGTATGTCGGTAATCCTCAGGACGTTCTCGGCAGGCCGGACCTCAAAGTTGCGGTAATATCTGCGCCAAAAAGATTAAGTGGGAAGTATGCCGATGTGCCGACCTTTAAAGAAGTGGGCATTTCAGGTATGGATAGTGAAATCATGTGGCGGGGGTTTATGGTAAAAAAAGGGGTCCCGGCAGAGGCACTGGCCTTTTATGAAGATTTGTTTGAGAAAGTCAGCAAAGATTCAGCCTGGCAGGCTTACATTAAAAAGGGCGGCGCCAACCCTGTCTATTACAAGAAAGATAAATTTAGTGAGATTGTAAAAAAAGATGCGGTTGTGTTTACGGCCACCCTTAAAGATCTGGGTATAATGAAGTAAATTTTTCAATTTAAATTTATGATTTTTTGTATCTGTCTGAGAGTTTTTGTTCATTGAACCCTAACGTTGCAAAAGTCGAGAATTCCCCAGGTCCGCGGTGTCAAGGATGAAGCCGTCCGCCACAGTTCTTAGGCGGACTGCGAACCCTGGGCAACACAGACGCCATAGGAGTCAGGCCGCAGGCCATGGGGTATTATCGGCTTTCCCGGAGGGTGAATAACAGGGTGAAAAACCACTATTTATTGAAATAACCTGGAGTTGTGTCTTTACTGAAGCCTATGTGTTGCATTAAAATCTTTGTTTAATCTGTTTTACATGAATCACACCGTGTTATTTATGCAACTTTAGGGTGAAGATGAGGTGTGTATCTATGTTCGTTTTTCTTAGCGAGGGCCTTGGCCTGAACCTGCTGATTACAGCATTGTTTCTTTCTTTGGTTGGAATTGGTATCGCCATTCATTATTCAAAGAAGAAAGATTATTTGGGCAACATCCTTCTTCCCTGCGTATTGATCGCAATATCGATTATCTTTTTTGCTATTACATTCAGTTTCCCCATGGAAGATGTAGG
Source organism: Deltaproteobacteria bacterium (assembly GCA_019307665.1). Classification (GTDB taxonomy): domain Bacteria; phylum Desulfobacterota; class Desulfobacteria; order Desulfobacterales; family SURF-7; genus JAFDJC01. Next base: position 2,202 of record JAFDJC010000308.1, read on the forward strand.
CCCTGCTGTGGTTCCGTACCTGTGGATCTTTTGGACAGTCATTTTATGCAGTTTAATTTTATTTCAGGTGATGCGCGGCTCGGGTGATCCTGACCCCGAGCCGGGACGTCTTGGCTTTTTGCTTTTTATAATAGCGCTGATAGTTGTTTATTATATCGCCATGCAAACCACTGGGTACTTTTTAAGTACTTTTCTGTTTCTTGCCGTGATGATGCATGTTCTTTCTTACAGGAAAAAGTCAGTTATCTTTTTAGTCGCGGGAAGCTGGGTCCTTTTTTCCTATGTTGTATTCTATAAAATACTTTTTATTCAGCTTCCCCTGGGATATTTCGAATATTTCTTTTAACGTTTTTATAAAACCAACTGATCAAGGTTTTATTATATAATGAGAGGGATTTTATGGGTTTGTTTGACAGCTTGATGTTGGGATTTGCTTCTTTGGCGGGATGGAAACCTATTCTTGCCATTGTGGTCGGAGTTGTTTTCGGCATTCTTGCCGGTGCTATGCCGGGGCTGTCACCATCAACTGCAGTCGCTCTTCTTGTGCCCTTCAGCTATACAATGTCACCCGGACTGGCCTTAATCCTCCTGACCTCAATATATATTGCTACAAACTACGGAGGTTCCATTACGGCCGTGCTTATCAACACCCCCGGAACACCGTCAGCAGCTGTAACCGCTATCGATGGCTATCCGCTTACGCAACAGGGTAAAGCAGGCAAAGGACTCGGAACAGCATTGATCGCTTCCACTATTGGTGGTGCCGTAGGAGTCGTGATACTAATTTTATTTGCAGTTCCCCTGGCCAGGGTAGCGCTAAAATTCAGCCCTGCTGATTATTTCTCTTTAGCACTTTTTGGTTTGGCGACAGTTGCATCCATGGGAAGAGGCAATATTGCAAAAGCATTGGTTGCTATCCTTTTTGGATTGCTGATCAAGACTGTTGGTATCGACTCTATATCCGGTATCTCCAGATTTACCTTCGGCAGTGATCTGCTCTACGACGGATTTACTCTAATCCCGGCTTTGATAGGCCTTTTTGCCGTAAGCGTTGTATTTGAAAAGGTGGAGAAGTGGACTGGGCTTGACCGAACCCTGGAAAAAATTGACAATAAGCTGCCCTCTTTCAAAGAGCTTATGAAGATCAAGGGGACCATTATCCGCTCCTCAGTCATCGGTACGATCATCGGTATCTTTCCGGGGGCGGGTGCTACCATTGCTGCATTTATCAGCTATGATATCGCTAAACGGGCCAGTAAAGAACCGGAAAAATTCGGCCACGGAAGCCTTGAAGGGGTAGCAGCGGCTGAAGGCGCTAACAGCAGTTCTGTCGGCGGAGCCCTCGTACCCCTTCTTGCCTTAGGTATACC
>JAFDJC010000099.1 GCA_019307665.1 Deltaproteobacteria bacterium
GCAGCACCGGGAATAACTAAAAGCAATCCAATGATTAACGGAAGAAGTGTAACAAGAGTTTTTCTGTTTTTCATTTCATACATTTTAATCCTCCTCGATTTAGAAGTTTCAGTGTAGTGTTACTGTTTTTAGCCGTGAAAACCGTCTGCACTCGTAAAAGTCGAATTTGAATTTCTCGTACACAATATAGTGTGGTCAAAATTTTTTTGGCGGGCTTTTTACGATACCATCAAAATCTGAGTTTTAAAATTTCAGGTTTAAAACCCCCTGCAAAACAGAAGAGTCGGTTCCATTCAGCATGAATTGATAGGAATTGTTTTAAAAAATTACAGCAAGCTCCGCACAATTACAGTAGATTACAATGTGAGATTGAAATTCAATTTACAAGATTTTAATTATACTGAATTTTGTAAAAGGAAATATCCTTTGCTGTGATGGTTATTAATTGAGACATTTTGGTTGGTAATTTGGACTGGAGTAGTTTGATATTATATGTTTCAGGACAAGTCAACAAAAAACTTGCAGGAAAAATCCCTATAGACTTTGTCCGGAGGAATACTGTTGTATTTCGAGGATTTGAACCGAGCGCCCAACACAAAGATTGGGCCAAAAGATCTTTTTGAGATTGCTTCTATCCCTTACCCAGTAGGGAGTTGGCTACAACAATTTTTTCAATCTCTTTTGTGCCTTCATAAATTTCGAGAACTTTTGCATCACGATAGAAGCGGGCAATATCATATTCATTCAAGAAGCCGTATCCACCGTGCATCTGAAGTGCTTCGTTGACTACTGTTACAGCATTTTGCGCGCAATACCATTTGGCCATGGCTATCAGGGCGTGATCTTCCTTACCTGTGTCAAGACCCCAGGCAGCCCTATAATAAAGGGATCGTCCTGCTTCAATAAGCGTTGCCATTTCAGCGATCTTGAACCTAAGTGCCTGGAAAGACGCCAGTTTTTTACCGAACTGTTCCCTTTGTGTGATGTGCCTGATGGCCTGTTCCAGTGCCCCCTGGGCAACGCCGCATCCCTGTGCACACACCGTAATTCTTTCCCTGTTAAAAAGACCCAGTACCTGCTGAAAACCCTTTTTCTCTTTTCCGATAAGGTTTTCTTGTGGAACCTTTAAGTCTTTGAAGGCAAGTTCCGATGTGGAGGCTGCCCGGATACCCATTTTGTTTTTCAACGGATTTGCTATATAGCCTTCCCTGTCGGTTTCCACCATGATCAAGGAAAACCGGTTATGACGGCCCGGTTCATCAGGATGGGTTTTGCAGAGTACCAACACATAATCAGCCAGGTTTCCATTGCTGATAAACATTTTGCTACCGTTAATTACATACTCATCACCCTCTCTTACAGCAGTTGTCTGAACGCTTGTAACGTCGGAACCGGCATCAGGCTCTGTAATTGCTGTTGCCATGATGGCATTTCCTTCGACCAGCGGTCTGAGGTATTTTTCTTTCTGGTCTTTGGTCGCATGATCGATTATTATTTCAGCTCCGAATGTAACAGCGACAACAGCCTGGGCCAGCCCCGGATCGATGCGCCAAAATTCTTCCACGATAAGTGCCTTTTCGAAAAAACCGAGTCCCATTCCTCCATATTTTTCCGGGATATAACAGCCGACAAATCCAAGCTCCCTGGCCTTTTCCAGCACGGACCTGTCCAGCCGTTCGATTTCGTCACATTCCTTGGCAATCTGGGGAAATTCTCCTTCCGCAAATTCCCTGGCTGCCTTTTGTATGCTTTTTTGCTCTTTTGTTAATTCAAAATCCATTATTATGTCTCCTCCTAAAGAAAACTACTTTTATGTTACAGTCAACGGCTGCATTTATTCCCATTCAAAGGAGCCAAGCCATGACTTTTAACTATTGTCCATCCATAAATGGTTATTTTGCCCGATTTCTACGTTATGCTCAAATTTTAATCTTAAACATACTAAATGTATTTCCAGTGACAGGCATAGGGCAGACGCTGCGGCTAAAATATACCAGTGCCTTGATCTCGAACAAACGATCTCATTTATGGACGGACACTAAATACAATTATATTTACGAACGAACCTTGTATAAAGCTCTTCCCCGATCAGGGAATTGTTAAACCCCCATCTACGATTATATTCTCACCCACCAGATAGCTCGAAAGATCAGAGGCCAGGAACAGTGCTATATTAGCGACTTCCATACAGTCTGCTAAACGGCGGATGGGAATGCCTTTTATTGTTTTTTCTCTGGGACTGTTCTGAAGGAATTCATCCAGGAGTTCCGTGTCCGTTGTCCCAGGTCCGATGGAGTTCACATTGATGTTGTATCTTATCCATTCAATGGCCGTTGCTTTTGTAAAATGAATAACAGCAGCTTTGCTTGCATGATAGGAAGCATTATTAGGTCTCGCGACGATACCGCCTGTAGAGGCCATGTTGACAATTTTCCCGTACTTCTGTTTAGCCATGTATCGTCCGGCTGCCTGGGTACATAAGAACATAGACTTAAGATTTATCGCAAGAACCCGGTCCCAGTCTTCTTCTTTCATTTCAAAAAGCGGAGCCGGGACCACGATTCCGGCATTGTTTACCAGGATGTGAAGTCCTCCCAGTTCTTCCACAGCAGCGGTCATCAGCTTTTCGACCTCTGATTTTTGTGAAACATCCGTTGGCAGGCACAGTGCTCTTTGCCCCATGGAACGAACTTCTTTGGCTGTTTCATCCAGTTGGGAAGCCGTTCTGGCTGCCAGGACAACATCCGCACCTGCCTGGGCCATGACCACGGCCACTGATTTTCCGATACCTCTTCCTGCCCCGGTAACAACAGCTACCTTTCCTTCAAGATTAATTTCAATGCTCATGTTTTCAATTCCTTTAATGTGTTGAGATGTCCGACGCATCAGTCCGGAAATGATCCGCCGTCGCAATTAATGGTTTGTCCGGTTATATAGGATGCTTCATCAGAGGCGAGAAACAGGCAGAGGTTTGCTATTTCCCGGGGTTTGCCAAACCTTCCAAGGGGGACTCCGGCTCGAAACTGATCAAGAATTTTCTCCGGAATTGTTTTCATCATGTCTGTCCAGATAGTGCCGGGGGAAATGCAGTTACAGGTGATGTTTTTTCGGGCCAGCTCTTTTGCGGCCGTTCTTGTCATGGCAACCACTCCGCCCTTTGATGCAGAATAGTTCAACTGTCCGATGTTGCCGTATCTCGCTGTGGAGGAAACATTAATGATAGTACCTTTGCCCTGTTGCCTCATATGAAGGGCGGCATTTTTAAGGCAATTAAAGCTTCCTTTTAGGTTGACTGCCATTACCTGGTCCCATTGCTCATCACTCATTTTATGGAGAATTGCATCACGGGTTATCGCTGCATTGTTGATCATGATGTCCAGATCGCCAAAGGTTTTTACGGTTTCATCAACCATATTTTTCACAAACACAGGATCGGAAACATCACCAACGGCAATCATGCATTCCCCGCCCATACCCTTCAATTTTGCATCAACCTCTTTTAATGCATTTTCATCAACATCACAAAGGGTCACTTTTGCGTCTTCTTCAATAAAACGCATCACAATGGCTTCACCAATGCCACGCCCGGAACCAGTTACGATAGCAACTTTATCTTTCAGCCTCATCATTTTCCTCCTTCTTTTAAGGGTACTATTGCCTCAAACTGTCCGGATATTTTTATGTCTCCGTTCTGGTCCTTGGCTGCAACCTCACAATTAAATTTTTCAAACAGTTAATCGTCTTACCGTTAAAAACCTTCAATATATGAGAGAACATATTGTTAACCGAAATTATGTGGCACTTTCCCCAAAAACAAGTTCCGCATGCCCATTTTCCAATTTTCGGTCAAATTCTCTCTTTTCAAAGCGGATATTTGTTTTGGAAAAGCCCAAAACACCATCAGACCGTTCCAAAACCTGCTTGAATCCCTTTTTTGGCGAATTTTGGAAATACCTCTCTTACCAGATCTTTGCAAGACATTTTTCAGTGTGTACTGCCTCAGCACTGCAAGCCAAGAACAGTCCGATAATGGTGCCCCTTGTCCAGGGCAAGCCGCATTGCAGGGTCTATGCGAAGATAATCAGCGTCGTTGCAGTCTTCATATCCTGCCGCTATCTGGTAAACGCGTTGCCTGATCATCTGCTCGAATGTATGTTTTCTGTGGGAGGCAGATCTGTCGTCCACCAGGTGGCTGCAACCGCTTTCAATGATACCGAATCGCTGGTCAACTTCTCGCATCAGAAGGAACCCCGCATCCGACGTAATCTTTGCACCGGCGAAATCAATGAAAATGTTCCTGTTGAAATCCGGTCGAATTGCCTCTTTTTGTGCTTCACCATTCCCGAGCATCGTCTCCACCTCCGGTATTGTTAATAATTCATATAATATCAGATAGTTGACGAATATTCAAGGTGTTTTTTGTTCATCTTGCTGAATAATTCGGGAACTATTTTCGAAAAATACAGCCGTCTGAAAAAGAACTTTAGAGGCCACAGTTTTTGGGTACGTGGATATTATGTCAGCACAGTCGGCTTGGATGAAGCTAAAATTCGCAAATACATAAAGAATCAGGAGATTAATGAGTCCGTTGAAGAAAAATACGACGGTGATTTGAGTGATCCCTTTTAGGGGAGCCCGTACCGAATGCTCATTGAGAATAGGTTGAATTGATATAATTGACACGGTGCAGTTCCAATTCTTTTTAGAGAGTAACAAAAATAAGCAATCCCTTAAGGGATGCAAGTAACAATGCCCTTATAGGGCTAATCAAGCCACCGGCTAAACCGGTGGTACTGACTTGAAGCGTTATGAGACAGTTCTGCCGAGGACAACAGGTTCCCGTTTTTAAGGAAATAAGACACATACCCGATATCTTTGGAACTAAAAATCAAGAAAAAAATAATGCTTCAGCGTAAGAGGTATAATTGCTCTTTGAGGGTTGCCTAAACTACAAAAAAAAGGTATTTGGTGAAACCCTCTCTTATTTTTATACTTGATTTATCCAAAACCTTTTGAAGACATACAACCAGGAGAAAGGAGTTGCAGCATGCGTGAACTAAAAACAGAATATCTTTTTGATGCCCATTTTACTGTGTCCGGCACCATGCTTGTTGGGGATGGAGGATGGGGGATGCGTTTCATCGGCCCTGTTACCGGGGGTACATTTGAAGGACCGAAAATCAAGGGAACGGCCAAGAGCTTTGGGGCTGATTGGTCATTAATTCGTCATGACAAAGTTTTTGAGGTAGATGTCCGGCTTGCACTTGAAACCGATGACGGAGCATTCATTCATATGTATTACGGTGGAATCCTTGATTTCACTGAAGCCCAAGTTACAAGCCTACTAAATGGGGAACCCGCACCATTAGTTGCTAGGGTTCACACGACACCCAGGTTTGAAACAGGTCACCCAAAATATCTATGGTTGAACAGGGTTGTTGGAGTTGCTATAGGGGAAATCAATTCTACGGTAGATCCTTCAACAATCGATTATTCGGTTTATGCATTGAGATAGTATCTGGCTATTTATGATACGGGAGTTAAAAAAAAGAAAATCTGAGATATTCCTCAGATAGCTGGTCGGGAAATCTGGGATTATCCCAAAAAAACCGCAAAGATTACAATAAAAAAAGAGTATGATATGATTCTGGGACAAATGGAACGCCCAAAGGGAAATCTTATTTGTTCTGCTGGTATTAGACCAGAGACACCCGCTGAAGAAGGACAAAATGATATTGGAAGTTTAAGCTTGAGGGTTATCCCGAGTCCGGAAGAAGGTGCTCAACCCTCAGTCGCTGAACTGATTGAGGTCCCATCAAATATAGAAGTCCTTGAATCATGGTCAGGGCCTGGTTGGGTTCAATTTCACTCCAATTCGGAATTAGATCCCTGGCATAAATTAACTGTTAAGAATGTACTGGGTGCAAATTATAGAATTTACCATTCTATACTTGAATACGGTAAAATTATAAAGAAATATTTATAGCACTAGTATAGAATATAAAAATTGACTACATTAAAGAGCGTTTTATCAATCGTTGCTTCTAGTACGACATAAAATTATCGCATACCGATCCTGTTGATTAGGACATGTAATATCATAACTTTGGCCGCCCGGAGTTAAAACATCTTTTTGGAAATAGGGTCGAATAATTCGGATGAATATAATTAGAAAAGGAGGCTTATATGAAGATCATCGCAATAAACGGTAGTCCTCACGGTAAGAGGGGAAGCTGCTCTTATTTAATCAAACAAATGTTTACGGAATGTGAAAAACTGGGTGCAGAAACAGAAGTGATTCGGCTGATCAAACACAAGATTAACTTTTGCCTGGGTTGTGGAAAATGCATGAGCGAAGGGATTTGCCCGCAGAAAGATGATGTAAAGGAAATTCAGGACAAAATACGCGAGGCGGATGGGATTGTATACGCCAGCCCCGTGTATGTCGGACATATTAGCGGGTTGCTGAAAAATTTTATAGATCGATGTTTTGCCATGGGCCACAGACCCAGCCTTCACGACAAATATGCCGCAGCTGTTTCCGCCTATGCCGGCATTGGGGATATCAATATGGTGACCGATTACATGCTTAATAATTTATCCGGACAAGGGGCTTACCCGGTAGGAAAAGTCTGTGCCTATACCTTAAACATCAAAGTCAGTGAAGAAGATCAGGAAAAGGCCAGGCAGATGGGCCGGGACATGGTTGATGCTTTTCGTCAAAAGAAAAAATTCGACTGGGAAAAACAGGCAATGGCGTCGAAAGGATTCAAGGCCCTAGAAAAGTTTATCACCGAGAGAAAGGATTTAGCCAAAGAAGACTATAAATACTGGAAAGAAAAAGGCTGGACGGACAAATAACCATTGACGATGATATAGGGTTTTCTGTATCTCATTAAGAATTGATAAATAAACTATGGTTGAAACAAGAAATGGAGATTGAAATGAACAAACTATTTCAGCCGATTAAGATCGCGGATGTAGAGATTAAGAATCGGATCGCTATGTCTCCCATGGGCACAAACCTTTGTGAGGAAAATGGAACGGTGACTGACCGGCAGATTGAGTATTTTGAAGAAAGGGCAAAAGGTGGAGCAGGATTGATTTTTGTTGTCAGCTGCTACAATGATTTTGGTTTTAAGATGCCGGGCGGCGTGGCTCTTGAAGATGACAGGTTCCTTCCCGGTATCCGAAGATTAACCGATACTCTCCATAGCTATGGCGCAAAGGTCTTTGCCCAACTGATGCACCAAGGTGCTTCGGCTCATTCATTAATGTTGGGACATCAGGCGGTTTCAGCATCAGCAGTATTCTCCGACTTTACCCATGAGATGCCGCGGGAGATGACAATCCCGGAGATTAAGGAGACGATTGAACATTTTGGCGAAGGCGCCTTGAGAGCCAAAGAGGGCGGTTTTGACGGGGTTGAAGTCATTGGCCAGGGAGGATATCTTTTCAATCAGTTTCTTTCACCGCTGACAAACAAGCGAAATGATGAATACGGCGGAGACCTGGAAAGGCGAATGAAGTTTCCGATTGAAGTGATTCATAAAATTAGAGGCAAAGTAGGCCCCGGATTTCCTATCTCATACAGGACTTGCGGTGACAGTTTTATGCCGGGAGGCAATAGGCAAAAAGATATCCAGATGATTATGCAGGCTATGGATAAAGCCGGTGTGGACATCATAAACGTTGCGGCAGGATGGCATCAGTGCCGTGTTCCGTTGATTACAATGTGCGTTCCACGAGGTGCATATGTCTATCTTACCAGAGGTATAAAAAAAGTTGTTAATGTACCGGTGATTGCCTGTCATCGAATCGGCAATCCTATCTTAGCTGAACAGGTCCTGCTTGACAATAGTGCGGATATGATCGGCATGGGGAGAGCCCTTCTTGTCGATCCGGATCTGCCTAATAAAGTAGCCCAGGGACGATATGACGAAATCCGGCCATGTGTTGCTTGCAGTAATTGTTTTGATGGTCTTAGAAGTCATCTCACCTGTGCCTTCAATCCTGCTCTGACAAAAGAGAAGGCGTATCAGATTATTCCTGCAAAGAAGCCTAAAAAGGTAATCGTTGTGGGGGGTGGACCCGGGGGTATGGAGGCTGCCCGTGTTCTGGCCTTAAGGGGGCATCGGGTGACATTGTTTGAGAAATCCCGAAAGCTGGGCGGACAGGTCAATCTGGCAGCTATTCCGCCTGAAAGGGAAGAATTTGTGAATGCCGTAGCATATTTCTCAAATGAGATGAAACGATTGAATATCAGGGTGGAATTGGGTAAGGAAGCAGATATTGACGTGTTAAAAAACGAAACGCCTGATGCTGTTGTGATTGCCACCGGCGGTACGCCCATTCGTCCTGATATCCCCGGAATTGATGGAAAAAATGTTGTTTATGCCTCAGATGTCCTTGAAAGAAGAGTTGAAGTCGGCGAGAGCGCAGTCGTTGTTTGTGGCGGGGCTATCGGCTGTGAAACAGCGCTGTTTATAGCCAAACAAGGGACGATTACACCTGAAGCAGCTGTTTTTCTTGCCACGAGGGGAGCCATGGATGCTGAATCAGCGATCCGGCTAACACAACAGGGGAAGAAGGTCATTGTCTTTGAGATGTTGGATAAAATCGGCAGAGACATTGGCAGAACAAGCAGGTGGACGATTATCCAGAGCCTGCGCCTGCACGATGTGGAAATGCATAGCTTCGCTGAAGTGATAAGGATTACCGAATCCGGGGTCGTATATATGCAAGATGGTGAGGAAAGGAAAGTCGGGGCAGACACAGTGGTTATTGCTGCGGGAACACAACCGGAAACAGCACTTTTTGAAGCTGCCAAAGATATCGTCCCAGAAATCTATCGGGTAGGAGACTGTATCGAACCGAGGATGATTATGGATGCCGTGCATGAGGCTGCCGAAGTGGGGAGAAAGATATAGTTCTTATTCGCAAGACAGGGTAAAACTTACGGAACCGACACATTTTCTAAGCAGTGTAAATGAAGAAAGGAGATAATTAGATATGTCTGAACTGGTAAAAATTTCAATCGACAATCATGTGGCGGATGTTCGGCTGAACCGGCCTGAAAAGTACAATGCATTGAGTCAGGAAATGTTCAGGGCCATTGGCCAGGCAATCATGATCCTTTCGAAGAACAATACCATAAGGGCCGTTGTTTTGTCCGGAGAAGGAAAGGGCTTTTGCGCGGGACTGGATGTTACACAGTTTCAGCAAATGGACGGCGGCTTATCAGGAGAAAGCACCATTACGGACAGGATGGAAGGCAATATCTTCAATTCAGGACAATACCTAGGTTACGGCTGGAAGCAGCTTGCGGTTCCAGTCATTGCCGCGGTGCACGGCGTGGCATTCGGGGGCGGATGCCAGATTGCTCTGGGGGCGGATATCCGGCTTGCCACACCGGATTCAAAATTCTCCATAATGGAAATGAAATGGGGACTGATCCCCGATATGTCCGGATCCCAGACGTTGAGGGACCTGGTCCGCATCGATGTGGCAAAGGAATTGACGTATACGGGAAAAATCGTCAGCGGTGAAGAAGCCGCGGACATTGGACTCGTTACCCGGGTATGTAAAGATCCCCTTGCCGAGGCATTGAAACTGGCCGGAGAAATTGCCGAAAAAAATCCCCATGCCGTCAGGTCGGCCAAAAAACTGTTTAATGAAAGCTGGCACGGAGATGAGGCCAAGGGGCTGCTTATGGAATCCCAACTGGAGGGAAAGTTGATCAGCACTCCCAACCAGATCGAAGCGGTCAAGGCTAACTTCGAGAACCGTGAACCGCAATTCGAAGATCCGGTTTAAGCGTCTAATCCAACACGGAAGGTATGGTTGTAAAAAACTTGGGGGAACTTGCATTAGCAACAAAGTTATTCCAAATTGAAGAAAGAGCTATTGGCGGTGGACCCTCAAAAGCAATTTATTTAAAAGACAAAAGAAAGAAATACAATTAAGAGCATAATAGATACCCATGGGCTCATGCCCGTGGGCATCAGCTAAAATTTGATAGTTATC
>JAFDJC010000100.1 GCA_019307665.1 Deltaproteobacteria bacterium
GTTCCCCCCCGGAAAGACTGGGGGGAAATGACCCGATTTTCTCTTCCATGCCGACCATCCTTAAAATACTTTTAACTTTTTTCTGAATGTATGCAGGTCTTTTACCCGCAACTTCAAGAACCAGTGAAATATTATCAAAAACCGTTTTAGTTGAAATGAGTTTGTAATCCTGAAAAATAATACCGAATTTTCTCCTTAAAAAAGGTGTTCTTGTGTGCGAAATTCTTGAAAGATTCATTCCTTCAACAATAATCTGACCTTCGGATACAGACTCACCCATATAAAGAAGTTTCAGCAAAGTTGATTTGCCTGCCCCGCTGGCCCCGCTGATCAAAAGAAGCTCTTTCTCTTCTATATCGATGTTAATATCGGCAAGTGCGATATGAGAGCCATATCTTTTATGGACATGAAACATCCTTATTATGGCGCTGCTGTTATTTTTCATATTTCATCCAGCCCCATAGTCTTGATGTACATGCCTTTGGCATCTAAAGTCATATAGTGTAATGAATAAATTGGTAATGGCTGTGACAGCCCAAATTGTTTATATTCCGCTTCGAAAATATCTGGCTGTTATTTTACTATGTTGCCACAAAAAATTCAATAGGATTTTTCTTGCCGATTTGGTTTTAAATTGACCTGTTCATATTTAACTGGTAATGCAACCTTGAGCCAAGGGAGTGCTGACAACGGTTTTCCCTTCTCAAAGCCTCCGCTGGATTTCGGATACGGCTTCTTCCTTTTTTTCAGTGGAGGCTTTTATCGAACTATGAGATTACAAGTAACTATTTCTTAAATCTATTTCCATCAAGCTGAAAATGGAAAGCGAAAAGAAAGGCATTTTTATGATGAAACAGGAATTAACAAAAATTCTATGCGAAAAATCTTTTAAATTCAGTGAAGAACCGGTTTTCAAACTCGTTTCCGGTGAAATGAGCCGCTTTTACATCAACTGCAAACCCACTGTTCTCAGCCCAAGGGGTATGTACCTGGCAGGGCACCTTATGTTTGATAAAATAGGAGATTTGGCAGCAGATGCAGTCGGCGGCTTGACATTCGGTGCAGATCCCATTGCCGTAGCAACGGCATTTGTTTCCGAACTCAAGGGGAAACCATTTAAAGCTTTTTCCATAAGAAAGGAACAAAAAAGCCACGGGATTATCAAATGGGTCGAGGGAGATCTCAGCAAAAACGATCGTGTCGTTATTCTTGAAGATGTTGTAACCACCGGTGGATCAACCATCAAAGCCATAGAACGCGCCCGCTCAGAAAACCTTAATGTGATAAAGGTTATCACACTTGTTGATCGTCAGGAAGGAGGAGTTGAAAATATTAAAAAACACGTTCCTGATGTATCATCCATTGTAACAAGAGATAACCTTATGGATATGATCAACAAAGAACACTAGGGACGTGCCCAGTTTACAGGATGTATGTTGCGCTGGCGTTTTCCGATTCCCATACAGTGATTTTTGATACTTTTACAGGGCCATCACCAATCGATTTCCGGAGTTCCTTGGCAATGTAACCGGCGATGTTTTCAGAGGACGGATTGCCGTCTTCGAAAAGACCAAGCTCGTTTAAAAATTTGTGATCAAGCGTTGCCATGATCGTAGATACATGTTCCTTTAATTCTCCGAAGTCCACTAGAACGCCGGCACTGTTAAGTTTTTCCCCGGCAACGCATGTTTCAACCTTCCAGTTGTGGCCGTGAAGATTTTCACACTTTTCGGAAACCATTTTAAGCTGATGAGCTGCTGCAAAGTGGCTGATAACCTTTAATTCAAACATCGATCACTCCTTAAAATTCAAACCCTAACCTTTCTCTGCATGTTTTTTTATAAAACGCCTAAATTTACTCGATAATTTATCTGATTCAAGCTTAGCAAAATCGTAAAGCAGCGTTTCCTGTTTTTTACTCAGGTTAGTTGGTGTTTTTATCTCCACAATGATCACCTGATCCCCTCGGCGACCGTCTCTCAAGGAAGGGATTCCTTTTCCATGAAAACGAAACGTTTCTCCGAACTGAACACCCTTGGGGATTTTCAATGTTTCTTTACCTTCAAGAGTTTTCACCTTAATCTCATCACCAAGGGCAGCCTGAACAAACGATATCGGAACATTGCATATGACATGTGTATTTTCACGAGTAAAATAATCGTGGGGCTTAACATGGATGAAAACGTAAAGATCTCCGGGGGGGCCACCGCCGACACCGGCTTCGCCTTCTCCAGTCAATCGTAGCCTGGAACCGTTATCGACGCCGGCAGGAATTTTCAGAGAAACCTTCTTTTCCACCCTGATCTGACCCGCGCCTCTGCAATTCAGGCACGGTGAAGAAATGGTTTTACCCTGACCGCGGCATGAAGGGCACGTCGCTCTTACTATAAAAAAGCCCTGGGAGCGTGAGGCCTGACCCGATCCGCCGCATTGTCTGCAGACATCAGGACTTGTTCCAGGTTCGCACATCGTTCCGTCACAGGTCGGACAGGTTTCCATCTTTTCAAGTTCTATCTCGGTTTCCGTGCCAAAAACTGCATCCATAAATTCCAGACGCATGTCATATCTAAGGTCAGCACCCTGCCGTCCTCCGCCCCTTGACCTGCCTCCTGAATTGAAACCAAAAAAGTCTTCAAAAATATCACCAAAGCTTGAAAAAATATCTTCAAATCCACCGAAACCTGAAAAACCTGTCCCCTCAAGCCCTTGATGACCATACTGGTCATAGATCTGTCGCTTCTGAGAATCATGCAGGACTTCATATGCCTCGGCCCCTTCTTTGAAGTTTTCTTCGGCCTCTTTGTCCCCCGGGTTTTTATCAGGGTGGAATTTAATTGCGACTTTTCGATACGCCTTTTTTATTTCAGCTTCGGTAGCATTGCGATCGACCCCGAGCACTTCGTAATAATCCCGTTTGTTTGCCATTTAAATTCCTGGTATTTTTAAGTTATTATAGCCCCAGAGATTAACCGGTCTCGAATATTGCTTATGTTTATCAACATTTATGGCTATTTAAAAGTAACACAAGACAACTTAAAAAGTTAATGCATAATAGGGAATTGTCAATGAATAAACGTCTCTGGACTTTCCCCAAAAATAGAGCTTAAACATTGGCAAACGTATTAAATTCGGTAGTTGAGCCGGATTAGCAAGTGGAAAAGCTATTTTTTGATAAATTTTTGATAAATTTTCAAATGGTACTGGCAACTCGTTGCCAGTATCCGAAGGACAAGAAGCTATCCAAAACAATGTCTCTGCCGATATTCCCTTTCTCTACTTAAAAACTGCCGATTTTGGTTTGATTTTTTGTTGTTTTGAAAATGAAATCACCATTTTTTATTTAATTATAGCTTGTTACAGCGGGAAAAGAACACATAAAATCGATTTTGCTAAAAATGCCAGATCAGATCGGGAGAACGCCATCTTTAATTTCAGCCTTCTTTAATATTTGGAAATGATATCTCAGATAATTGAGGCAGGTTTATTTTATAGTGCCGTCAGTTCCTTTTCATATTTTTCAACCCAGCCGTCAGCACCGCACTCCTTAAAAATATCTATAGCTTTTGATAGGTTTTCTTTTGCTTTGACGGAGTCTCTATTTTTTTTGAATAAATCAGAATATACGGTGTAGTCCTTTGCCAGATTCCACCTTAAACCTCTTTTTTCATCTAATTCTATAGATCTCTTAATCCAGTCTTCGGCCTCGGATTTATGGTCATCATCCATATTCATCAAAATTTCACATAGAAACCTTGATAACCAGCCATCATAAGATTTAAATCTGTTCTCATATGCATAGGTATACAGTGATTTTAAATCCATTTTTAAATCACCTTGCATAAGTTTGGTTTTATCTACACATATTTTTATTGCCCTCATCCAGGAAGGCATAAGTTTTCCTTTTTTCAAAAACAAGATACCAGTTTCAAAATAGTTCTGAGCCTTTTTATAATCTTTTCTTTCACAATAGATATTACCTAAGCAGAATGAAGACCAAGCAGTCATAGTTAGGGATGTTATTTCACACAAATCCATTGCTGCCAGTTGGTGGTTTTCAGCTTCATCAAATAATCCTTTATAATAGCAGACTGAACCAATACAGGAGTAAGATTATCAAACTGACACTTCGGGCACTTCACAGTGTATGCCCTCCAACATATTATATATGTAGTTTATTACAGCACAAGTATCCTCTGACAATTTATATTATAAAATGCAAATTCTGAAGTTAGTTTTTCTTCTTAAATTGGGGCCTGTTATTTTACTTGTACATACTGAAATCCACCCCTCGTTGCCTTCCACGCTCTTCAAACCAGAAATCATCATCCTTAGCTGGTTTTGTAATTTGGTCTTCCGATTTGCGAATCAACTCTATAGCTTCTTCAGGGCAGGTGGAAATACAAAGGCCACACCCGATACATTTCGTCCTGATAATATTGTATTCTTCATCATTATCCTCAATAGCATTCACTTGACAACGTTCATCAGCACAAACCCCACAAGCTGAACACTTGTCATGGTCTATCACAGCATAATAGCTGGAATTAACATGCTCTGCGCTTTCAAACATTGTTAGCGCTCCAAGCACGGGACAACAACACTTGCAACAATTACAGATAAACCAATGGCCCTTTTCAACATTCGTGCTTAAATGCACTAAAGCTGCCTCCTCTGCTTTATCAAGTATTTGATAGGCCTCCTCCCTTGTAATAGGTCTTCCCCAAGGATGATTGTCATAGGCATTAGGTTCTTGACTTAATCCCATGCAAATTTCTTTAGGTTTGTCACACCCTTGTCCCAACAGCTTTTTTTCTTTATTACATACGCACTCATTTACAGCAAATGACTGGCTGGATTCTATAATGGCAGTCATTTGTTGATATGGTAATGGTTTGTGTTCCACAGGGACCTGTTTCTCTACAGGAATAACTTGCATGATTTCTGGTTTCGCCATAATAAGAGGGGGGCCAACATGCATTTTGTACTCCTCGCTCATTTCTGCAAACTCTTGATCCATCCGATCAATTTGATACTCCCAGATACCGACGATCCAAGGAATCATTTTGAAAGTTTTAATACCCCCTACATCTAATCCCCAAATTTCACCACGGTTCCACATAGAAGTTAGCATTTCCTCTAAACCATCCAATGCCCTACCTGTTCGGGATGAAATTTGTTCCGCTGTCTCGGGTGATAATTTTAAATCACAAAAAAGATCTGCTTCCTCTGGTGTAAATATTTTTTGCAGCAGTTTGATTTCTACACCGTTTTCAGTCGCAGGGAAACCACTTGGAAGGGTATCAAGAACCTTTGCTAATTTTTTATAGATTTCATCACTCATAATTCAACACCTCCTTAAAAATATAAAAAAAACTGAATTATAATTCCTATAAACATAAAATGATTCATCATCAATATTTGCAAAAAGAGGCATAGTCTTAAAAGAACCAGTCGTTTTTAGAAGTTGTATAGAAAATGAATAATATTGATATGATCTCTAAAAACCTAATATTTGAAAAATCACATAAAATCAAGAGGTTTTCCTAAAAAGACCCTCCTGTCTCTTCAAAAAGGTGAATATTTCACAAAATTTATAGGGACCAGTTCACTGCTTTGTTTTTGGTTATCCATTATTCTGCAATCAAGATGAAAGAGAAACTAACAAAACAAGGAGGGGACAAAATGAAAGCAACTATTAAAAATCAAATCAGATTGGCAATCGTAGTAGCATGTGCAGTTCTTTTTATCGGACCTTCTGTTGTCGTAGCAGAAGAGACATTACTGCTCGCAAGTCTCACCAGGGTAACTCCGCTTGATACGTTTGATAATTATGATCGGTTTCCGGATTATCACAGGGAAGCTCGTAAAGAGGCTGATGAGAAGGAAATAAAAGTTGAGATAGATGTAATAAAAGATATCCAAAAAGAGGCTAATGCAGACACTGTTGATACAGTAATCACATCTGCTGCATGGGTTGGCGGAAAAGCACTTGATAGTTATGTTATTTTAAATGGTGACTATGGGAAACTGCTCACCGGGCTTTTTTCTGAATGATAGCGGAACCTGAAATTGCTTTTGAATTGATTATATGAATTGAAACAATATTTGTATCCTCTTCTGAATATGTATTGTATCAAAAGACAGGGAATGGAAATCCACCCTGTCTTTTTTTGTTAGGTTATCACTCGATCGACGTTTTATGCCTAAATGAATCAATAAAAAAGCTTTAGCTCTGATCAATATATCACTATTCAAAATCGGACGTGTTAGTGGTGATTTCATTCGGAGAACGTAATGAGATTCAGTCTCCCTGTGGTTGCGATTGTTGCTGTTACCAAACCCTTAATTGGTAACTTCCTTTGCCGATCAACAAGGCAGGATTAACTGATCAGCGTCTGTTATAACACCCGAGGGAAAATAATATTTGTCGTTGATCAATTCATCAACCTTCCGTTTTTGCTATAAGTGAACAAAGGCTTCTTGTGCTATCGCACCCGGACAACGAGTTGTCCTGGCCACCCAAACGTGTGCTATCCATTTCTTTTTTAAACGTGAAAAAAATTTGGGGAATGTCCTGATAAACCCCTGCTGCTTTTTACAAACCCATAACCCGGAATAGCAAAAAAAAAGGAAAATCACAGTTCCTCCGGGACAAAGGAGACAACATCATCTATTTCCCGGGTATCGGCAAAAATCATTACAAGTCTGTCAATACCCAAGGCACATCCTGCTGCTGGCGGCATGACTTCAAGAGACTTTAAAAATTTTTCAGGCATCGGGCAATCTGTTTTCCCAGCCAGAATTCTATCATGCCTGTCTGCCTCAAATCGCTTTCTCTGTTCAACCGGATCCGTCAATTCCGAAAATGCATTGCAAAGTTCAACTCCGGCAATATACATTTCAAACCGTTCTGCTGTTTTCGAATCTCCATGTTTAAGCCTGGCAAGAGAGGCTTTTGAGTAAGGGTAATCATAAAGAAAAAGCGGTCTTTCCCGCCCCAGGTTTGGTTCTATCTCATAAGAGATTATTTCATCAAAATCGTTACCAAGAAGAGCTGTTTCAAGTGGAACTGAAGCATATCTGTCAAACGCCTCTTTTACAGAAAGCCTTTCCCAGGGTTCTGCAATATCAATTTCCTTGCCCTGATATTTTAATAAGCCTGAGTCACCTGTCTGTTTTACAACGAATCTTATAAGATCTTCGCATTGGTCCATTAAATCAAAATAATCGGCAAACGCGCAATACCATTCCAACATGGTCAGTTCAGGAAGGTGCCTTTCGCCTCTCTCATTTTCCCTGAAACATTTACAGATCTGAAAAATCCTTTGGTACCCGGATGAAACAAGATGCTTCATACACGCTTCAGGTGAAGTATGCAAAAACCATGTCCCTGAACCAGGGGCATCAATATGGACTTCCGGAAGGGGGCAAGGGATGCGCACCGGCGTTTCAACTTCAAGAAATTTTCGGCTGGTAAAAAAACTTCGCACAGCCTGAATAATATTTGCTCTCAGCTCAAGATTTTTTTTAATCTTTTTCTGCCGGTTTGATATCACAACTCAGGACTCACAACTCAAGACTACAACTATTTTATAATTTCTTGTCATAATATTTATCATCAGGACGATCCTGAAGATAGGCCCTTTGAAAATCTTCACCTTCAGCCTTTTCATACCACTGATGTCCTGTCTTGCTACATTTGCTGCATGCATTCATTGGGATATGAATTGCGAGAATATGATAACCGGTGTCAGCTTTGGAATCTATTCGAAATGCACCGCCGCACTCATTGCAGATACGTATTTTTTCCTGTTGAAGTTCGGTAATCCCATCAGTATCATAAAATATTTTCTTTGCCCGCTCAACAAACTCTCCCATCCCTTTCAGGCCTTCTTTTATCTTATCGACATTATGCCAGTGATCAAGGATAGTATCGCATGTCTCTGTAATCCGGCGCGTCACATTCGGCGACTGCCGGTATCGCTCCGGATCATAATCGGGTTCCCGGATATTTTTATAGTCGATGCCTGCCATTGCCAGTATAATACCGGTGTTGACGTATGGCAAAGCACCTTCAATGGAATATCCGCCTTCAAGAACAGCTATGTCGGCTTTCAGCATGGAAGTCAAATCAGCATAGCCCTGAGCTGAAAAGTTCATGTTTGTGATCGGGTCTGAATAGTGGTTATCCTGTCCTGCAGAATTGACGATAAGATCAGGCTTAAAATCATCAAGAATTGGAAGCACAACATTTTTAATTGTATATAAAAAGCCCTCTTCAGATGTATTTGGCGGCAGAGGAATATTCAATGTTTTTCCAAAAGCGTTCGGCCCGCCAAGTTCATTTGTAAACCCTGACCCCGGGTAAAGCGTCCTGCCATCCTGATGGATGGAAATAAAAAGGATGTCGGGGTCATGCCAGTATATATTCTGCGTGCCATCTCCATGATGGCAGTCTGTATCAACTACGGCTACTTTTTTTACATTGAACTTACTTCTTAGATGCTCAATCATGATTGCTTCAATATTAACGTTACAGAATCCTCTTGAACCATGGACCACGCGCCTTGCGTGGTGGCCGGGAGGCCTGACTAAAGCAAACCCTCGATCGATCCTCTTCTCCAAGACTGCCTTTCCGATTGTTTTTGCTCCGCCTGCGCTGATGAAATGAGACTCGGTCATCACTGTCATTTCATCAGGTACACAAAAATGCGCTCTTTGAACATCAGCGATGCTAACCAGATCCGGCTTAAATTCGATTATTCCGTCAATATCAAAAATACCCTCTTCAAAAACCTGATCCTGGGTATAAAGCAATCTTTCTTCACGTTCAGGATGTGTAGGAGCGATGGCCCAGTCAAAGGCGGGAAAAAAAACAAGTCCTGTTCTGTTTTTTGCTTTTAACATTTTTACTCCGGCTTCGGATAACCCTTAATTCTACCCGTCATGCTATTACAACTTCCTATTGCATCTTCCTGGCCACAGCCTGATAGCCATGAATAAGGCCAGGCTTTACCTGGGATTTAATACGGATGTATTTTCCTGTAGTGCTAAATCCGCGCACCATGTTAAACTGAAGATCTTCAAGAATCTCCATTTCAAGATCTTCAGAATCTGCCCCCATTTCAATCGCTTTTTGTTTTAACAGTTTATAAGCTTTTTCAATTGCATCCTCACGTGAAAAATCTCTTTTTACTGTTTTTTTAAATTTTTCTTCAGGCGCTGTCAAAATTCCCCGTTCAGTATCTGCAAACAGAGAAACTTCGCATGTTGTTCTTGCAATTGCAGCACCGATGGCGTTGGCAACTTTCCATTCCGGAACAACGGTCACTTCATAATCGGATATCTTTGAAAGATGCTCGGCAAAATAAGGGGCTGGACCGCCGAGTATCATAATTTCAGTCGGTTTGACCTGATAACCCTCCTGGAGTTCATGAACGGTATATACCGGTTTGCTGTTAATCGAATCGATCATTTTTTGCACTTCATTTAAAATAAACCGACAGGTTTGGTCAAAAATCATAAAAGCTGTCTCATCCAACGAACTGCCGAGCTCTGCTGCGATTGATTCAATTCCCTGCCTGGCATTATTTTGATCTCCATCTGTGATCATTCCTAGAACAGCAAGTGCATCGGTAGGCGTTGGTTTTTGTCCGCCATAAACCATTGCAAAACCATAGCGTTCCGGCCCGATAACCAGTTTTCCATTTTCCACTTTTACAGCGCTATCACCACCGATCCCTATAGAACGCGTTTCTAGTGAGCGAATAAGCGTCTTAAAACCGCCGAGCTCGATGCCGAACGGCGCTAGGATCGGCACTCTTTTAACAAGAACCGCAATATCTGTTGTTGTTCCGCCGATATCAAGAGCTATGACATCTTTATCTTCCGGTGCAAAAGCAATAGCACCCATTACACTGGCGGCAGGTCCTGAAAGAATCGTCTGACCTGGAAAGTCAATGGATGATTCAAAACTCATGGTTCCGCCGTCTGCCTTTAATACATGAATAGGGATCTTCAAGCCTTGTTTGTCCAGTGATTGCCTGACAGCCTCAAAAAAACGCTTATGAAGCGGATATACAGCAGCATTTAAAAAAGTTGTAGCTATACGCCGCGGGAAATTAAGGTTGCCTGAAACGCGATGCCCAAGAAAGATATTTTTAAAATGGGGCCTCAATATTTTCCTGATTTCCAGCTCATGGTTTGGGTTGCGTGCTGAAAATTTACCTGTTATTCCAACATATTGGATGCCATCCGCCCTCAAACGCTTTCCGATTGTTTTTATTTCATCATGGTCCACAGGTGATATTCGGCGACCTCTGTGGTCTATCGATCCTGAAACGGAATAATAATGTGTATTGGTTCTATAAAACTCAGGATCAATGCCCGGACCACCTGAAACAATCATCCCGACTTTTGGAGTATTTCCCTGAACAATGGCATTGGTTGTCAATGTAGTACTTAATACCATCCGCTCAATTTCATTAGGATTAATATCGCTGGTAACCCTTTCAATGCATTCAAGCACTGTGTTAAAAAGATCCAGAGAGTCTGTATGAACCTTGATCTCTTTTATAAGGCCTCCGTTGTCGAGTAATACAACGTCGGTATGTGTCCCACCCACATCAAGTCCTATTATCATGCTACTTCCCTGATTATTGATTATAGAAGATAATATTTCCAAAAGCTGAAACACTGCGTCATTCAAATAAACATTGTCAGCTTTAGAGAACTAACGTAAAAAGCCAACACTGTCAATCAATATGCATCAATTCCTTTGTTAGCATCATTTCCTTTTGACACACGGGCATTTTTCTTCTATAGTCGTTGAAATAACGGGACATACATTGGTTCGGCCTGCTGAGGCTTTGTGCCGGCCGCATCAACACATGCCATTCTAGTTATTTTACTTGAAAAGAGATCAAAGGAGGAAACATCATGTATAATATTTCAAAAAAAATTGTTGCTGTCTCCTTAATCACAGCATTAATTATTTTATCTTTTAATACAAACGCGTTTGCCCAAATTTACGAACCGACTGCCGCTGCCAAGGCAGTCGACATTTTGCTTGCCAGACCGCTTGGTATTGCTTCACAGGCTCTCGGATGCGTTTTCTTTGTTGTCTCACTGCCTTTTTCCTTGCCTGGTCAAAACGTCTCATCGGTATTTAAAAAAACGATCGTTGAACCCGCCAAGTTTACATGGACAAGGCCTGTTGGAACAATAAATTAAGTTTGTCATGACCACAATACGTGAAAACTTTGAAAAACGTGAAAAGAGCTTTCTATCACCCTTCGGCTGTCAGAGTTCTGAATCAAAAGGGCGTATTCGTTCGGAACCACCATGCCCTATCAGAACGGAATTTCAGCGTGACAGAGACAGAATCGTATACTCAAACGCTTTCAGGAGATTAAAACACAAAACCCAGGTCTTTTTATCCCCTTTGGGCGATCATTACAGAACAAGACTCACACACACACTTGAAGTTTCTGAAATCGCAAGAACCATCACACGAGCAATGCGCCTCAATGAAGACCTTGCAGAGGCCATAGCGCTTGGGCATGATCTCGGGCATACTCCTTTTGGCCACAGTGGTGAGACAGCACTAAAAGAAATTTACAATGCTGATTTCACTCACAATGAACAAAGCCTGCGCGTCGTAGATATTTTAGAAAATAAAGGAAATGGCCTTAACCTCACCCATGAGGTGCGTGACGGTATACTGAAGCACTCCAAAGGCTTCGGCCGGATCATATCTGAAGACCTTGAAAATAGAGCGTCTACAATTGAAGGCAGGATCGTAAGAATATCAGACATAATAGCCTATCTTAACCATGATCTTGATGATGCTATAAGAAGTGGCGTAATCAGCGTACAGCAAATCCCTGAAGAGTGCACAAAAACTCTGGGCCATGAACATTCTGAACGAGCTACAACTATGATAAAGGATATCATTTTTTCAAGTAAAATCGAAAATGATGAGCTATGTCTTAAGATGAGTGATGAAGTGCTTTCCGCCATGATCTCTTTACGAAAATTCCTTTACGAGAATGTCTATCGTTCTATGCAGGTGCATAAGGAGTTTATGAAAGCAAAAAAAATACTCATTGAAATCTATACCTATCTTTGTGACAACGGTAATGCATTACAAAAAGAATTGGCTGCCATTGAAATGAAAACTGTCGGCAATCATGCTGACCCTACTGAAAGAACTGTCTGTGATTTTGTGGCAAGCATGACGGACCGACATGCTCTGGCACTTTATTCAAAGTTATTTTTTCCAACTCCATTGGTGTAACCGGAGTGTCCATGGTTTCCATAAACGAAATTCCGGAATCTTTTCTCCATGAATTAATGCCCTTTTTTGAACGCCTTGAATCCATATATTTTTCAATAGATAAAAAATATACAAAGGTCGCCGATCAGTATGGCTTTAAGTGTTCCGGGTGCGATGACAACTGTTGTATGACACATTTCTATCATCATACATATATTGAATATTTCTATATTATTATGGGATTCAAACTCCTTAGCCGTGACCTGAGGAAGGATATTCTGATACAGGCAGAAGTCGTTCGTAAAAAATCTGACATGTGCCCATTAAATATCAAGGACAAATGTATTCTTTATAAACAACGACCAATGATATGCAGGATGCACGGTGTGCCCCATGAGCTTAACAAGCCAGGGATACCGACACATTACGGAGAAGGATGCAAATTATTTATGGAACAACACGGGAATAAGGATTGTTTTTCATTTGACAGAACCCCTTTTTATTTTGAAATGGCACGTCTTGAAAATGAACTGAAAGACAAAATTGACTTAAAAGACAAATTTAAAAAAACAGTCGCACAAATGCTAACAAGATGAAGTCCGTTGATTTAAAAGATATTGACAGTCTCCCCGGGAAAAAACTAAGGGATAATGATACGTTTATATTTTGCTGCCATTCCGGCCTGGAATGTTTTAACAGATGTTGTCGAAATCTGAACCTTTTTTTATATCCCTACGACGTCATATGCTTAAAAAAAAACCTCGGCATAACTTCGGACGAGTTTCTTGATCGCTATACCGATGTTGTAATGCGGCCTGGAAATTTTTTCCCCGACATTCTCCTTCGTATGGCTGATAATGAAGAAAAGACCTGCCCTTTTTTAACTGAATCAGGTTGCTCAGTATATTCCGACCGCCCCGACACCTGCCGAACCTTTCCAGTCGAACACGGAGTGATCTTTAACGCATCAGCAAACAAAGCGGAACCGGTTTATTTTTTCAGACCACCGGATTTCTGCAGGGGGCAATATGAAAACAGGGAACTGACATTAAAGGAATGGGCTTTGGACCAGAACGCCCTTAAACATAATAAACTGACGGCCCTGTGGGCTGATCTGAAAGCTTTTTTCAATAAAGACCCATGGGGGCCTGAAGGACCTGAAGGCGCAAGAGGGAAAATGGCTTTTATGTCAACTTACAATAGTGACCAGTTCCGCAATTTTATTTTCAACAGCAGTTTTTTAAAACGATATAAAATAAAATCAACCCTTTTGAAAAAAATCAAGGTGGATGATACGGAGCTTATGAAGTTCGGTTTTTTATGGGTTAAATATTACATATGGGGCATTCAAACCAAAATAATAAAACTTAGATGATAATCTGCCGAGATTAATTCCATTGTGTGCTTTTAATACTTTTAGTTATTGACATTCCTCTTTTTTTATCATAATTAGTCTTTTCTGGAAGGCGGGCATAGCTCAGCTGGTAGAGTACAAGCTTCCCAAGCTTGGTGTCGCGAGTTCGAGTCTCGTTGCCCGCTCCAGTTTTGTGCATCGTTTAAGTAAAGGTTTAAACTGAAGTACTTTTGTTCTGGATGCTTTTAATTTGTTTATGATAATGGTTATATTCATGCACGGATAAATTTTTAGTCTTTGATCGAGAGTTGTACCAGGATGAGAGGAAACGGGCATTTGCCCGTTTTTTGTTTTTTTGAAGGATTTTTTGAAGGATAAAGAAGACATACTAAACAATATACGGAAAATTGCAGATTCTGTCTGTGAGTCCGAGGGGATCGAGCTTGTGCATCTTGAATATCACCGAGAGTCAGGTGGCGTTATATTAAGAGTTTACATCGACAAACCTGGCGGCGTAACTCTGGATAATTGTACGGGCGTAAGTCGTCAATTAAATGATCTTCTCGATATTCACTTTGAAGAACTGCCTCCGTATACCCTTGAAGTTTCTTCGCCGGGTCTTGATCGACCTCTCGTAAAAAAAGGGGATTATGAAAAATTCAAGGGGAAAACAGCAAAAATCAGAACAAAAAAGCCGTTAAACGGTCAAAAAAAATTTACAGGTGTTCTATCAGGCGTTACCGGAGAATTTTTAAAGCTGGCAATTGACGGGAGAACAGTAGAGATACCACTTGGTGACATTTTAAAAGGTAGACTACAGTGAGTATAAATCCATGAAAAGGCTGCCTGCCGTACTGCAGAGCCATTTCAGGAGAAACACGAACTGATTGTATTGGAGTAGAATATGCTGATAACAGATATTAAGCGTGTTATGGAACAGATCAGCCGTGACAAAGGTATTGAAATGGGCATCCTCATCAAAACACTTGAAGAGGCACTTAAGTCGGCTGCAAGAAAAAAATACGGCAGTAAAGTTGACATTGAAGTCCAGTATAACGAGCAAACTGGTGAAGTTGAAATATTCCAATTTAAAGAAGTGGTTGAAAATATTGAAGAACCTGATCTTCAAATCACTTTGGAAGAAGGCAAACAGCTTGATCTTGAATGTGAAATAGGGGACAGCCTCGGCACAAAAATGGATGCAAATACATTCGGCAGAATAGCGGCTCAATCTGCAAAACAGGTCATCATTCAAAAAATGAAGGATGCTGAAAAAAAGGCGGTCTACTCAAGTTTTATTGACCGTAAAGGGGAAATCATAAACGGAATCGTTCAAAGGATTGACCGGAGAGACATAATTGTGAATATCGGCAATGCTGAAGCCATCCTTCCGGCACGGGAACAGATTCCAAGAGAATCCTACCGCAGAGGTGACCGAATTCGGGCAGACATTATTAAAGTCCTACCTGAGGCAAGAGGCCCACAGGTTATTCTTTCAAGAACACACCCGGACTTTATCATAAACTTATTTAAAACCGAGGTGCCCGAAATAAGCGAAGGAATTGTTAAAATAATGGGTGCAGCACGGGAAGCAGGCAGCAGGGCGAAAATTGCCGTCAGCACTTCTGATATTGATATTGATCCTGTGGGCGCCTGCGTCGGCATGAAAGGGAGTAGGGTTCAAAACGTTGTTCAGGAACTTAGAGGCGAAAAAATTGATATTGTTTCATGGCATATCGACAATGCCAGATATGTATGTAACGCCCTTTCACCTGCGGAAATTGCAAGGGTTGTTATAGACGAAGAAGAACATTCCATGGAAGTAATCGTTCCGGATGATTCCCTCCCTATTGCAATAGGAAAACGAGGACAAAATGTTCGCCTGGCATCAAAACTGACGGGATGGAGCCTTGACGTAAAAAGTGAAACAGATTACAGCCGAGCCATGAAAGAAGGTTTTGACTCACTCCTTGAGGTAGAAGGGGTCAACCTGGGTATGGCGGACATGCTGTATGAAAAAGGGTTCTTTTCTGCCGAAGAACTAAGTAATGCAACGGTTGAGGACCTCACTCAACTTAACGACATTGACGAAGATAAAGCAACAGTGCTTATTGAAAATGCAAGAGAAACGACTCTGGAAGCAGCAGAAAATGATCAAGAACAGGAAGTGGATGAAGAAAATTTGCCAGATGCGTCCGAATCAGATGAATCCGGATCAGGTGAGCCCGGACCAGAAGAGTCCGAATCCGATGAACCCGGACCTGCGAATGACGCACAGGAAAACGAAGAAGAACAAACTTAACTAAGCCATGCTGATTTATTACTTTGCCACAATTGAGCTTTAAAGGGGGATGGATGGCAAAAATTAGACTATATGAACTTGCCAGGGATTTAAACACGACGAACAAAGTGCTCCTTGATAAAATCAAGGACATGAATATCGAAGCCAAAAGCCATATGAGTTCCCTGGATGATGAAACCGTGAAGATCATTAAAAAGAATCTCCTAAGCAAAAAAAGTGTCGATGAGATTGAGGAAAAACGCATTAAACCCACGGTTATCAGAAGACGAAAAAAATTAGTTCAGCCTGAAGAACAAGCAACTGAAGAACAAGCTGAAACAATAGTGGAAGAAGCTGCTCCAGCGCCTGAAATCGAACCTGAAGTCGAAACAACA
>JAFDJC010000309.1 GCA_019307665.1 Deltaproteobacteria bacterium
TTTCTTCAACACCTGGTGAGGCTACAATCTCACACTGAAAAACATTACCTTTTCCCATATCATCTCCAAGAGTCAGATGATATCTTAGAGTATCTGACAGCATCTGTCAACCGGGAAATCAGTGTCAGGGCCGACATAAAAGAGTAATACCATCCCCGGTATAAATATGTAATTTTTCTTCTCTTTATTTTTCTTCCCAAACAATAAATTTAAAAATCTTTTCTTCCTTCTTATTCAGGATTTTTCTTCCGTATATTTCTTCTCAAAATGTTTCCATCCATAAAGAGTTGAACCCAATTGGAGGTGCAACTCGGATGGGAGCTATAAAAAAGAATAAATGTCGTAATTGTAATTGTTTATTTGTGCCCGACCACCGGAACAGGAAGCGACAAAAATACTGTGGGGAGCCTGAATGCCGCAAGGCAAGCAAACGTGCCAGCCAGAAGAAATGGCTTCAGAAACCGGAGAACAAAGATCACTTCAAAGGCCCTGTAAATGTTCAACGTGTACAGGAATGGAGAAAGCGAAATCCGGAGTATTGGAAACGGAATCGTTCAAAAGCAGAAATTGCGTTACAAGATTCCTTAAACGCTCAACCATCTGATAATAATGAAGATAATGGCCATTTTGCGGGAGTTGCGTTACAAGATCTCTTAAATGCACAACCGGCTGTTATCATAGGATTAATATCCAATTTTATCGGATCTGCGTTACAAGATGACATCGCACAAACCCTCCTTCGTATGCAACAATCGGGGCAAGATATT
This sequence comes from Deltaproteobacteria bacterium, assembly GCA_019307665.1. Classification (GTDB taxonomy): domain Bacteria; phylum Desulfobacterota; class Desulfobacteria; order Desulfobacterales; family SURF-7; genus JAFDJC01. The sequence continues at coordinate 768 of JAFDJC010000309.1, forward strand.
TTATATCAAACCCCAAACATGAAAGGAGGAAACCGTGATTGTGAAAACACCCATTTTACCCGAGCGGGTCCGTAAGGTACCCCAAAGCTTCAGTTGGATTGATCATCGACTGATCCGGGACGGATATATTGAGCATTGCAGTCATACGGCAGGTTTTTTGTATTTGTTTTTGGTCTGTGTCGGAGATGATAAAGGTTTAAGTTATTATGGGGAACACTCCCTGATGAAAAAGCTTTCCATGGATGAAAGCGTGTTTGAGAAAGCCCGGTCGGATCTGGTTCGTATGGGTCTTTTGGCATGGCAGGCGCCCCTATATCAGGTGCTCAGCCTTGAACCCTTAGAAAAAAGCTGGCGCAACGGAACTTCCATGATGTTAGGCGATATTTTGAAAAGCGCCATGGAGGCTGCCCATGATTGATTATGAAACATATGTGCGCATCAGAAAATATTTTGAAAATGAGGGGCTCAAATACAGTCAGATTGCCGATGCTTTGGATTTGGATTGTCGCACGGTTGCAAAATGGGTCAATGAGAAACGATATCAACCCCGAAAAACCACGCACCGGAGAAGCAAGCTCGATCCGTTTAAGAACGATATTATCCGGATGGTCGAAAAGCACCCCTATACAGCAGCCCAGATTTATCATCGCATAACACAGGATGGTTTTGACGGCGGAACAACCATTGTTGAAGATTATGTTCGAAAAATAAGGCCTCCGAAAACCAAGGCGTATTTAAAACTGGTGTTTGCGCCGGGAGAGTGCGCCCAAGTGGACTGGGGTTCGTACGGTACTGTAAAGGTGGGGTCTACCACCCGGCGGCTGAGCTTTTTTGCGATGGTGTTATGCCACAGCCGGATGATGTATGTGGAGTTTACGGTGCTGCAAACCATGGAACATTTTTTAGGATGCCATCAACATGCGTTTGAATTTTTTGGCGCGGTTCCCCAAAAGGTCATGGTGGACAATTTAAAGTCGGCGGTATTAAAACGCATTGTGGGACAGGCCCCGGTGTTTAATCCCAAGTATGCCGACTTTGCCCGTCATTATGGTTTTACCATTGTTCCCTGCAATGTAGGAAAAGGGAATGAAAAGGGGATAGTGGAAAACGCCGTAGGGTATGTCAAAAAGAACCTTTTAAACGGTTTGGATATCCCGGATTTTAAGATCATGGAACCCGTTGTGCAACATTGGCGGGAGACAGTGGCCAATGTTCGCATCCATGGCGAGACCGGTCAAAAGCCGGTGGATATGTTCCGGAAAGAGAAACCGTTTTTACGCCCCTTGCCGAATATGCCCTATGATATCGGCCAGGTCAAACCCATGCGTGCGTCACGGCAGTTTAGAATTGCCATAGACGCCAACCATTACAGTGTTCCCGCCCAGTTGGCCGGTGTGAGACTGACGGTTAAATTATATCCGGACCGGGTTTGCATGTATCACGACAACCGCCTGGTGGCCCGGCATGTGAGAAGCTATGACCGCCGTTGCGACTTTGAGGATCCTGATCATCCCAAAGCGCTGTTGCAGCAGAGAAAGAGAGCCAAAGACCAGAAAATATTTATGCGGTTTTTATCGTTGTCCGACAAAGCCCAACAGTATTACAGGCAGTTGGAACAGCGCCGCATGAATCCTTCACATCATATCCGTCAAATCGTGGCCTTAAGCGAGATCTACGGCAAGGAGAAGGTGGCCTTGGCCATCGAAGATGCTTTTTCATTTGCAGCTTTCTCCTGTGAGTACATCGCAAACCTTCTGGAGCAGCGGACTCGTCCGAGAAAAGAACCCGGAGCGCTTCACTTAACCCGCAGCAGCGATCTTTTGGATTTGACCATCGATCACCCGGATCTTTCCATTTACGATATCGAGAAAGGTAACAAACATGGATGATTTAACAAAACATCTGATCTATTTAAAATTGCCCTATATCCGTGAAAATTATGAAATGGTTGCAAAATCAGCCACACGCAAGCAATGGACCCATGTTCATTATTTATCAGAGCTGATCAAGGAGGAGACCCACTTGCGAAAGGACCGCACCATAAAGCGCCGTATCCGCCAGGCCCGGTTCCCTGTGGTAAAAACATTAGATGCGTTTGACTGGTCCTGGCCAAAAAAAATAAACCGGGCTCAGATCCAGGATCTGTTCCGGTTGAAGTTCGTCGAAGATAAAAGCAATGTGGTTTTTATAGGCGGTGTGGGCCTTGGGAAAAGCCATTTGGCTACAGCGTTGGGATATCAGGCCTGCCTGAAAGGTCATAGTGTGCTGTTTGCTTCCGCCATTGATGTCATCAACGACCTCATATCAGCGCAGCGCACAGAACGTTTAAAACAGGAATTGAAAAAATATCAAAAGCCATCTCTGCTGATTTTAGATGAGTTGGGTTATTTGCCCATCGATAAAGCCGGTGCGGATTTGCTCTTCCAAATTATCAGTCAGCGATATGAGCAAGGTTCCATCGTAATCACAACTAATCGCGTGTTCAAGGACTGGTCGGCAATCTTTAACAACGACAGTACGCTGACATCAGCCCTGCTGGATCGGCTGCTGCATCACACGGATGCCGTCGTCATAGAAGGACCAAGCTATCGAATGAGGGAAGTTGTACAAAAATAATGTAAAGGCCGATTCGGTTCATCTTTAACTCGGTCGGCCCGTTTTTATCACTGCATTTTTATACCGGGGATTTTATGTCATTATGACGCCGGGGCCAACAGTCAGATTTACAAGGAACCCCGCTGTCTTCGCTCTGTAGAGCAATTGCCTATAAGCGAAAGCATAGTATTGGTGCCAATGGACT
>JAFDJC010000310.1 GCA_019307665.1 Deltaproteobacteria bacterium
TAGTCAAAAATAATGAGGATGAAATTGAAAATCGTCTCATTTTTATCATGATACACAATTGACTCATGAGACGATCTTGCAAGGCATAATTAATCCGAAAATTATTTATTAAAAGCAATCAGCTCTTTGCTGAGAATTCTGATATGGCCCATCTCTTCTTTAATAATTATTTCCAACTTATCCTTCCCAAGTTTATCTGGAACCAAATCCTTCATACCCAGATAAAAGACAATAGCGTCTTTTTTTTTTTTTTCGGCTGCTTTCAAAATGTCTTTCATTGATGAGATATCAATCTCTTTTTCAAAAAAGACTCGGGTGTCTGCAAGTGACCGAAGATAAAGGGTAGATTCGCCTTCAGGATCGAAAACAGTTGCCGCTTTTTCTTTCTCGGAAAGTTCAGCTCTTAAAGAAGCAAAGGTCTTTTCATGTTCATCTTCCATTACCGCAAGTCCGATTAAAAGCTCTTTTGCCGAAGTATCAGCAACTTTTTCAGCTGCTGTTCTGTAAAACTTAGCTCCGTTTCTTTCGATCTGTTCGGCCATCTCAAATATATCATCGGCGTTGAAATCGTAACTCATTTGTTTTTATCTTTCAATTATAACGTTTGCTTTTTTTAAATAATTTAATCCAAATTTTAATCTTATCAGTTAGTTTTGCAACTATTGCATAACATGGAACTACGTTTCAAGAAAAAACAGCAGCTATTTTGATTACTCCTCTACTCTACATTCCTTGTCCCATTCAGGACAGGCTTTTTTCATATCAGTTGTATACTTTACTACGCATTCATTACATTCCATTTCAACATTGGGTACATCACCGTATCTTTCTCTTATTTCCTCAGCATTTAAATGAGATACCGCGCTGCATCCGCATTGTGGGCATAATGCTTCAATTTTATATCGTTTTTTAGGCATTTTACACCTCCATTGTAACCTGTTTAAAGATCTTGTAATAGCCGGAACAAACATCCACCGACTTTATCATTTATTTGCAATGCTCATGCCAAATTTTATCACATCCATTTCATTCTACTGCATGGCACGCTTATTGTATTCATTAGTCAATTAGAAAAAAAACGTATTTTTTATGGAACGAAAATTTTATGATGATCTTGAACACACTAAATATCGAAAGCTAAAAACAATGGTAAAATACACTGGAATTAATCATTTGGCAATGGCCACTGTAGACATGGATTCTACCATTCGGTTCTGGAGAGATTTTTTAGGTTTGCGCCTTGTGGCCGGGCTTGGTGTTAATAAATACAGGCATTATTTTTTTGAGATATCAGAATACGATATGATTGCCTTTTTCGAATGGCCGGATGTGGAAAAAATTTCGGAAAAGGATCATGGAGCTCCTGTCAAAGGCCCCTTTGCTTTTGACCACGTTTCAATAGGAGTGGAAAGTGACGAAGATCTTTGGGCTCTAAAGGACAAGTTTGAAGCCGCCGAAATTTGGGTCTCAGAAATCATAGACCACGGGTTTATTCACTCAATTTATACATTTGATCCCAACAACATTCCCATAGAGTTCAGTGCTCCGGTTTCTGGGGTAGATATCAGGGAACAACCAAAAATGAAGGACAGAAAACCTACTGCTATAACCTTGGAAGGTCCTGACCCTCAAACCGGACACTGGCCCGAAGTAATAAATCCAACACCGTACGAGGATCGCGTTATTTATGCTGGTGAGGGTAAGATTCTTGCCGGAGATGTATAAAATCAAACTTGATTATAATTAATCATAACATCGATGCCGCAAGTTAAGTTAATGATATAAATATGCTCTTTTTACTTTATGAAATTGCTATGTTAAAGAGGTGTCTATGAAATACAGAAAAGAAAAGGATTCATTGGGGACTATTAATGTCCCTGAAAGTGCTTACTTTGGTGCAAGTACACAAAGGGCTGTTGAAAATTTCCCTGTCAGCGGGCTTACATTTCCTTTGTCATTTATTTATTCTATAGCCCTTATAAAAAAATACGCTTCGATGGTGAACAATGAGCTTGGTCTTCTTGACAAAGAGATTTCCAAGTCCATTATTGCATCTGCACAAGAGGTAATTGACGGAAAATTTGATGATCAGTTTGTGGTGGATGTTTTTCAGACAGGATCAGGCACTTCAACAAACATGAACATGAACGAGGTTATTGCATCAAGAGCAAACGAGATATTAACAGGAAAAAAAGGAGGAAAATCTCCCGTTCATCCGAATGATCATGTTAACCTCGGCCAGTCGAGTAATGATGTAATACCCTCGGCCATCCATATTTCTGCATTAATCTTAATTAAAGACCGCCTGATTCCATCGCTTATCGATCTTAACAAAAGTCTTTCGCGTAAGGCAGCGGAATTCAAGGATGTAAAAAAGATCGGAAGAACTCATCTACAGGATGCCGTACCAGTATTTCTTGGTCAGGAGTTTGCAGGATATGCGAGACAGGTGGAGCTTGGCATAAAAAGGATTGAAGCTGTTGAAGACAGTCTTGCGGAACTTGCCTTAGGGGGAACAGCAGTTGGAAACGGTTTAAACACCCATCCTGATTTTGCCAAAAGAGTTATAGCTTTTATTTCGGAATATTCAAAACTTAATTTCAAGGAGGCAGAAAACCATTTTGAAGCCCAGGGAGCCCAGGATGCGGCGGTTGAAACCAGCGGGGCTTTAAAAACCATTGCCGTAAGTTTAGTGAAAATCTGCAATGACATCAGGTGGCTTGCATCAGGTCCCAGGTGTGGGCTGGGTGAAATATCTATTCCTTCTCTTCAGCCCGGATCTTCTATTATGCCTGGAAAGATAAATCCGGTTATTCCAGAAGCCGTGATTCAGGTCGCAGCCCAGGTCATGGGAAACGATACTACAATCATGCTGGGTGGACAGGCCGGCAATTTTGAGTTGAACGTCATGTTGCCTGTGATAGCATATAATCTCTTGCAGTCGATTAATCTGCTCGCTTCAGGAGCTTCACTTTTTTCTGAAAAATGCATCAACGGTATCACCGTCAACAGGCAAACGTGCACGGAAAATATTGAAAAAAGCCTGGCCATGGCCACATATCTGGTTCCTCATGTGGGTTACGACAAGGCAGCCTTGATTGCGGACAAGGCTCATGAGAGAGGAAAGAGTATTAAAGAAGTCGTATTGGAAGAAAAAATCTTTCCCGAAAATGAATTAACAAAGATACTTTTTTCTTAAAAGATCCAAATAAGATGGTCTCGTAAAAAATCAAATAAAAAAACAGGTAAACATACTATGACAATTCCTGGAAATCTTCAAACTACGGCAATGGCTGTAATGCCCCATAAAGATATTGACAGGGCGCTTGATCTGGCTCTTACCATGGATATTCCGTTTTGGCCCCAGCTTCCTCATGTCAGCTACACTGAAGACATGTATGTTCAGGCGGCAGAACACTTCCCCGGCATTTTATTAGACATGGAAAATCGAATCCTGCGTTTTTCAATGGAAAAATTCATCATTGAATTTGAAGAAACCATGGCTCATTTTGACGAACCCGAATACTTTGATATCAGCAAGGAGTATTCCGTGGTTTATCATCGTTT
>JAFDJC010000101.1 GCA_019307665.1 Deltaproteobacteria bacterium
GTAGTCTCTGACAATGTCCCATTTTTTTTCCCAATAAAATTCGTCTGCCACTCCGGCCCAGAATCCTTCCGGATCATCAATTGAGCGTTGATACAGGGTTTTGTACTCATCGATATTTTTAACCCAGGCGTTCTGACGATGCTGATCCGGCGCACGAAATGTAAATTCACACATGTTTTCCCCTTTCCATCAACTATAATGTTAATAGATAAATTCGAATTTAATAAGACACTGCATTTTCGACTATAATATAGAAAATAACGGATTGTTCAACAAGTTTATAACTCCTATTGTCTATAGATGGCAGAAGACGTAGAGACCATTTAAAACAACCGAAAAATCAAATTGAACCTTAAGTTAATTTTGAGCAGTGATAGGAAATGTCTCTGTTTTCACCCTGCTTGCGGCGCACAGTTGTTTTTTTAATTGAACACACACCTCCAAATCTTTTCTTGACAATAATTCGTTATATGTAATATTGAGTGCTACACAAAAATGCTACATGTAACCAAGAAGACACGAAATAAACAGATAACAGTTTTTGTTAATGAGAAATTTCATCTGGCTGGCGTATAGAAGAAATGAGGGTTAGCGACATACTTGACTGATCCGTATTGTTTTCCGAACTGCATTTAAATCATTCCGCTAACAGCCGACTTGACGAACTATTTTTATATGATATTGGTAAACAGCGTTTATATCAAAAAACATAGACCGTAACGCAAAACAAACAGGAGGTGTACTGATGAAGATGAAAAAAAACATGGTTATTTTTTCGATAGCCGCTATGGCTGTATTACTGGTGTTTGTTTCCCTGAGTGGTTGTGGAGCAAGGAGAGAATCCGCTTATTTAAAGCCCGATACGATCAAAGTCGTGGATAAAGAAAACGTCAATGAGCTGATAAAAAAGGCAGATGCCTATTATGAAAAGAGGGCGGAAGCAATAAGCATGAGAGAGGCCATTGAGAATTATAAACAAGTTGTGAAACTGGATCCCTCAAATAAGGACGTTTTGCAGAAACTCGGTATTGCATGCTACTGGTATGCGGCAGGCCATCTGACAGACAAAGATGCCCAATGTAAATATTATAATAATGGGGCTCAGTACGGTGAGATGGCAATGGCATTGAATCCTGCATTTAAAGCACGCGTTGCAGCAGGGGAAAAAGATTATGAATGCCTTGATTCTCTCGGAAAAGAGGATATTGCATCGGTTTACTGGGTTTTTGCAAATCTTGGCAGATGGTCTAGCCTGAAAGGTTTTACCACAATTCTGAAAAATAAAAATAAACTCAAGGCGATTGCTGACTGGGTAGCCCGTACGGATGAGAACTATTACCATGGTGCCGGTCATAGAGTATTGGGAACCTATTATGCCAAGGCGCCCAGCTTTGCAGGCGGTGACTTGAACAAGTCAAAAACCCATTTTGAAAGATCCCTTGAAATATCAGACGACTATATTGGAACAAAAGTACTCATGGCCGAGTTTTATGCGTTTAAGAAGCAGGACAAAGAGCTTTTTATAAAGCTGCTTACCGATGCGGTTAACAAAGATGTAAGTTCGATTCCCGACCTTGAGTTCGAACAGTCTGTAGACCAGAAAAAAGCAAAGGAACTTCTTGCAAATGCGGATGACATGTTTGAATAAGTCAACTTAACAAATCAAACAAGAAAGAATTCGCACTTAAAAAAGGGAAAAGAATAGGATAATGAACTATGGAATTTGAAACTGAAACGTCTGAACCCGCTGATGTCTCGTTGGCTGAAAGCGTAGGTTTCCTTTTTGACCTTACTGCGGAGAAGCTAAGCAAAAATGTAGCTCTTCGCTACAAGGACAAGGCAACATCTGAATGGGTGAGTCTGACATGGCAAGAATATAAGTCAAGAGTTCGCCGCATAGGTTCCGCGCTTCTCCAGGATGGGTTGAAGCATGGAGATAGGGTGGCCATCATTTCAAACAGCAGGCTGGAATGGGCTGTCTGCGATCTGGCGATTCAGTCGATCGGCTGTGTAACCGTACCGATCTACCAGTCGAACATGGCGGATGAAGTGGAATATGTCCTCAATCATTCCGATGCCAAACTTGTGTTCCTTGAGGATAAAGAGCAGCTAGTAAAAGTGAATGAAGTACGCGGCAATCTGCCTATACTTGAAAAGGCAGTCATGTTTGATGGAAAGGTAAAGGATGATGACCCTTTCCTTGAATCCTTTACCAAGATGCTTATTCGGGGAAAAGAGATCCAAGATGAAAAATCGGATGAGTTTTCCAAAAGGCTCTCTACGGTTTCTAAGAGTGATATAGCAACAATATGCTATACTTCGGGCACCACGGGTCCGCCCAAAGGTGTTGTATTGTTGCATAAAAACATCCTGGCAGAGCTGGAGGGTCTCAAAAAGCATGTGACAGTCGACACTTCAGATGAAACCCTCCTGTTTCTTCCCCTGGCGCATATTTTTGCAAGGACGGGATTGCTAGGGCAACTTGCAGCAGGCCAGATCATCTCATTTGCCGGATCCATAGAAACACTTCTCCAGGATATTGCCGAAATCAAGCCAACTTATATTTTCAGTGTTCCCAGAATATACGAGAAAATACATACAAAGATTCTTTCTGGCGTCGAAGGTGGATCACGGTTAAAGAAACAGATATTTGCATTTAGCGTGTATTTTGGGAGGCTGATGAGCAGTTACAAACAGCAAGGCAAGTGGGTGCCTCCCTGGATTTCTGTTTTTTACCAAATGAGTGAGATGCTGGTTTTCAATAAGGTCAGGCGTCTATTTGGCGGACAACTCCGGTTCTGCTTTTCCGGTGGTGCGCCAATTGCTAAGGAACTGGCGGAGTTTTTTCATGCAGCAGGGATTCTAATCCTAGAAGGATACGGGCTTACGGAAAATGCTGCGGGCGCCTGCATGAATCAGCCGGATAATTTCAAATTCGGTTCTGTCGGAAAGCCGTTTGAAAAACTCCAGGTTAAAATTGCGAATGATGGTGAAATTCTTTTTAAAGGAGATATTGTTTTCAAGGAATATTTCAAAAATACCAAGGCTACGGCGGAAAGTATTGTTGATGGCTGGTTTCATACCGGAGATATCGGTGAGTTTGACGCTGACGGTTTTTTAAAAATAACAGACAGAAAGAAGGATCTCATCGTAACTTCCGGCGGAAAAAATGTAGCCCCCCAAAATATCGAAAATATGCTCAAAGGGGATATGTATGTCAGCCAGGCCGTTGTAATCGGAGATAAAAGGAAATACCTGACAGTCCTTATTGCCTTGAGTGAAGAGGAAATTATCAATTTTGCAAAGGAAAATAAAATTGAGTATGAGGACGTTAAAGAGTTGTCCACCAAGAAAGAAGTATATAAACTTATAGAAAAGGGCATAAAATCCGTTAACAGCAAGCTTCCATCGTTTCTGACAATTAAAAAATTTGCAATTATGCCCCGGGATTTTGAGGTAGGTGAAGAATTGACTCCCACACTGAAGGTAAAACGAAAAGTTATAATGGAACGGTACAAGGAAATGATTGATTCTCTATATGAAGAGAGGAGGGCTTAACATGGGAGACCTTCTACAATGGCTGGCAAATAACATCTTTTTACCCTTCGGACGATTCTGGGGCTTTGTCTGGTTTTTTATCCGTTTTGGTTTTAGTCAGTTATTTTTTACGATAATCATGGTAATCACCTTTGCCTTGTCGGTGATAAAATCGGTTTATAAAATTGTAGACAAAATTGTCTATGAAGTGGAAAAGGTGATAATTGTTTTGGCTCTTATCGTCATGACAATTGCCGTCTTGCTCGTGGCTGTGGACAGATGGTTTGAATGGGTCAATTTCGGATGGTTCTGGCTGACAAAGCTGGCAATGTTTTTGATGATCTGGGCGGGTTTTATGGGAGCAAGCGTTGCGACAAAGAGGCGGGAGCACATCACCATTGATATTTCCTCCAAAGTACTGACTCTAAAGGGGGGGAAAATCGCTACATTCTTCTCCCAGGCATTTTCGGCAGGGTTCTGTTTTTATATGGCCAAGCTGTCATATCTGTATATGGCCGAGTCGTTCCGGTACGGTGACAAGGAAGGTGTTTTCCCGATCCCGCTGTGGATCATTCAGCTTGTTTTGCCAATAACACTCAGCATGATGGGTGCAAGGTTTATTGAGAACATATTCAGAGGATCAAAAGAAAACGAAGATCTCGAAGCGTCGGGAATAAGGCCTGATCCGGTTGTCATGAAGTCCGGGGCTGATACCTCAATGGCTGTGAAGGATATTATATTGGCCGGTTTGTTTCCCGGTTTGGTTTTAGGGTCCTTGTTGGCATTCAAGCTGAGTCTTTCGATCGGATGGCTGGTTTTCATAAACTGCTTATTTTTATTCTTTATCGGTACTCCGCTTTTTGTGCTCATCGGTCTCGCATGCGTTTTCTGCGTCATACTTATCGGAAATGGTGATCCGATCAACATACCCATAGACATGTTTGATGCGGTAAAAAAAGAGACGCTTCTTGCCATTCCGCTTTTTATTCTGGCTGGCGGCATAATGACGGCCGGCAGCATATCTACCAAGCTCATCGAAACGGCAAAAAGCATCATCGGCCACTTGCCGGGGGGACTTGCGGTTTCCACTGTTCTGGCCTGTCTTTTTTTCGCCGCAATATCAGGCTCATCACCGGTAACGGTCATCGCAATCGGGAGTATCATGTTTCCCGCTCTGCTCAAAGAAAAGTATGACGAGGATTTTTCCCTAGGGCTGGTGAGCTCTGCAGGAACATTGGGAATACTTATCCCTCCGTCCATCCCGATGATCATTTATGCGATCATGGCTCCTGTTGATGGAAAGGCGCTTTCGGTCCGTGAGCTTTTCGTCGCGGGTGTTATTCCAGGCCTGTTAGTTGTTTTGATTCTTTGCATCTATTCTATTTTCAAGCAGGACATCGCCAATCTTAAAGTCAAAAAATTCGATATAAAAAAAGTGCTTTCCGCTTCCCTGGAGGGAAGCTTTTCCCTGATACTGATCGTGCTCATCTTTTTCGGCATTTACTTTGGCATCTTCACGGCAGTTGAAGCAGCGGCTGTTGCAGTAGCCTATGCCGCCCTGGTTGAATTCTTTCTTCAGCCGGCCCTTTCTTATGGCAGGCAGGGCAATGCTGAAACAAAACAGAAATTTTCTTCATTTATTGAGATGAAGCCCAGTGAGGTTCCGAAAGTTTTCCTTGATTCCTGCAGTATTATGGGAGCCCTTTTTGTCATTATTGTTATCGCCATGGCATTAAACAGGTTCCTTTGCGAGGAGCAGATACCCCAGGCGGCCGCGGCGTGGCTATCAGCAAAAGTCAGCACAAAGATCGGCTTTCTTTTTCTTGTAAACATATTTCTCCTTCTGCTCGGCTGCGTAATGGATATTATTTCGGCAATTCTCATCGTGGCACCGCTTCTTGCCCCGATAGCCATTTATTATGGTGTCGATCCGATTCACTTTGGAATCATTTTTATTGTGAACCTGCAGATTGGATACATCACACCACCAATTGGTATAAACCTCTTCGTGGCCTCAGGGGTGTTCAAGAAGCCGATTGTTCAGGTAATCAGGGGGACATTGCCTTTTGTGGCGATTCTCCTGATCGCACTGCTGATCGTAACATATGTGCCTGCTTTCAGCCTTATTCTTTTGGGCAGATAGAGGGAAGGGAGATTGGGTAACAGTGAAAAACAGGCGACCCAACTCCCATAATTGTAAACTAATTTTTGAGTGAACCCTAAGCACCTAATCATCAAAACAGGGTGCTGGAAAGGAGCTTTTCATGTTAATGTTAAATAGCGACAAAGAATTTTTATTTCGGAGCTTTCTAAAGCGTACTACTATGTTTGGGATTTTGTATACAGCAATGTTGGTGCTCGCTTTGGGGCAGATTTTTACCGGTACTGCGTTGGCAGCTGAAAAGGCCGAATATGTAATCAAGTTCGGTACAATTGTACCGGATAACACCCCATGGGCTGACCAACTAAAAAGTATGAAGAAAAGAATAGAAAAAGAAAGCAACGGAAGAATAAAAGTGAAAGTGTTTCTCGGCGGTGCTCTTGGCGGAGAAGTGGAAATAGCAAGAAGCCTTCGGCGCGGAAGATTACAGGCTTATGCAGGCACTTGCACTGCTGTGGCGGAAGCAGCAAGTATACCGGAGCTGCAGATTTTTGACCTTCCCTACCTGTTCGACAGCCTTGAGGAAGCGGACTATATCCTTGATAAAGTGGTGTTTGAGGAATTTCAGAAAATCCTCAAAGCAAAAGGATTTTATCTGGCATACTGGGGCGAGAATGGGTGGCGAAATTTTGCATCAAAAAAAGTTGCGGTCCGTACTCCTGCTGATCTAGGGAAGCTGAAAATGAGATCCCAGGAATCTAAGGTTCATCTGGCAATGTGGCGAGCCTTAGGGGCACAGGCGGAATCTATCCCGGTTCCCGAGGTTATGGGCGCTTTGCAAACCGGCATGGTAGACGGCTTTGATATGACCCCGCTATTTACATCTGCTACCGGCTGGTATGAAGGGATTGACCATTATACGATTTCACGGCATATATATCAGCCTGGTCTTATAATTTACGCCTCAAAGTTTTTTGAATCATTACCGGAAGATTTACAGAAAATTGTTATCGGTAATGCTGCGGAAGAGATGGCCTGGGGAAGAAGTGCGGTTCGTGCAATGAGCGAGCCTCTTATTCAGAATTTCAGGGATGAGGGGATAACGGTTTATGAACTTACCGACAAGGAAAAGACTGCTTTCAAGGAAATTCTGCTGCCTGTGCATAAGGATTTTGAGAAGATTGTGGGCAAGAAACTTCTTGAGAAAATTTATGCCGGCAAGAAAGAGTTTGCATTAAACAAGTAAAAAAACAGAGTGTGGTTTTTTATTAAACCATGCATATTAAAGATTTATGTTTTGCATAAAACAAAGTACTCTTTAGTCGGATGAACCTAAAATAAATGTCTATTATGTCGAGCTCATGTCAAAAGTTAACATTCCATTTGACCTTTTAATGTTATGACGCCATGATGTTTCAACTGTATATTCGGAAGAAACATTATGGCAACATTAATCAAGGAAACGTTCTATTTTTTTGTTTGAGCATAGGGAAATCTCCTTTTTGTAGCCTCAGGCCTGTTCAAAAGGCCGGTGGTTCAAGTAATCCGTGCAACCGCTCCTTATGTACTGATTTTGCTTGTTGCGCTTGCAATCATTACATATGTGCCTTCCTTCAGCCTTCTGTTGTTGGGGAGGTAGAGTGATAACGATCATGTAATCAATTCCACAATTCAGTTGTCGTTGTCGCATATCTTGTATCTCTATCTTTAAAAAATGCTCTATATAGTATGGCATGAAAAGTGCAAATTTCTATTAAACATAATGAGCAGTTTGGCTTTTTACGAGGCTGTTACTGTATAATTAAAATGTATAATTAAAATAGAAAGATGCATATTATTTAAGATAGAGGAAGCCATGTTTGAAATACCCATGTCGTCAATGGAAACACTGATGAAACTGTCAATTGTTATGGGCGGAATGCTGTTTTGTTTATGCTCATTAATTTTTGCAGCAGATGTCTGGAATATGTTGGCGAGGAAAATCTGGAAAAAGAAAAATGCTTCATCAGCATGAAGCCGGCAAAATTGATTTTACAGGTTGAAATTAAAAGCCCATAGCCCCCTTCTCTTGATAAATACAAAACAGATAAATACAAAAACCCTTGACTCCGGCAGAAATGACAGCAGAAACAAAAAAGCGAACGTTCGTTCTTTTTTTCTTGACACAATTCGTGCCTGCTTATACAAAAAAATGATATAATAAAAAGCACGGCGAGATGATTACAAAGGAAACCGACCAATGAATTTCAAGAATAAGCTTGATGAGCTTTTCGAAAAGAGAAAAAAAATCCTTGAAATGGGCGGTCCGGCAAAAATAGAACGGCAGCATGCAAGAGGACGGCTTACCGCCAGAGAAAGAATTGACAGGCTTCTGGACCAGGGTTCTTTTATGGAAATCGGTATGTTCAACCATTCAGATATGCCCGGAATGGAGGAAAAGACTCCTGCAGACAGCAAAGTCGGGGGGTTTGGCAAGATTGACGAGCGTGAAGTTGTGATACTTGCAAACGATTTTACGGTGATGGCGGCAACGTCAAGCCGAATAGCGGGCCGCAAAGAAGGTGAACTCAAAGTGCTTGCCGCCAGGAGGGGTCACCCGGTTATTTATCTGGGAGAGGCAGGGGGTGCCAGAATACCGGATATAATGGGTTCAAAGGGGCTTTCATCTTTTGGAGGTGGTTATTTTGAATCTTATCTTCAGATCATGAGCCGTGTAAGACAGACACCGATGATTACCGGCATTATGGGAGAATGCTACGGTATGCCGACATGGATGGCCTGTTTGTCTGATTTTGTTGTTCAGGTCAAAGGGAGTGCCATGGGTGTTTCAGGCCCGAGGGTACTTTCCCTGGCTCTTGGAGAAACTGTTACAGATGAGGAGCTGGGCGGTTGGAAAGTTCATGCCGAAATCACTGGTAATGTCGATTACGTGGTTGAAAATGAGACGGAATGTTTCGAGGTAATCCGTCGATATCTCTCATACATGCCGTCCCATAACAATGAGTCTCCACCTGAAGCCGGGGTGCCCGAAGGCTCCGGTGAAGACATGGGAAGAGTGCTTGACTTTCTTCCTGAAAAGCGAAACCGCGCTTATGATATGCAGCAAATTATAGAGTGTATTGTGGATAAAGCCAGCCTTTTTTCCATAAAATCTGATTTTGGAAAATCAGTACTGACAGTTCTTTCAAGGATTGGTGGAAAGGTTGCCGGAATAGTCGCCAACCAGCCGATGTTTAATGCCGGGGCAATGGATACGGATGGCATCGATAAGGTGATCAGCTTCCTGTGTCTTTGTGACTCGTTTAATATTCCTATTCTGTTTTTCCATGATACACCGGGCTTTATGGTCGGCAAGGAGGCGGAACAAAAACGGGTTGCCGCAAGGGTGATGAATTATATGAATGCGCTTGCACTTCTCACTGTGCCTCGAATTTCAGTTATTGTCAGAAAAAGTTATGGCATGGCCTTCTGGAACATGTGTGGTTCCGGTTGCGGAGCGGATTTTCTCGTGGCCTGGCCGTCGGCTGAGATGAGCTTTGTTGATCCTGCCATTGCTGCAAATGTTGTGTATGGCGGAAAAGCGTCTGCCGTCGACCAGAACTCTGAAGAGTGGAAAGGACTGTTTAAACAAATGATTGAAGATGCATCACCATATGGAGCTGCAGGCATGCATAACATTCATGATGTGATTGACCCGAAAGAGACCAGGGATTATATCATACGTGCCCTGGAAGTTGCATGGAACAAGCGTTCAAACGGAATAGGTGAGCATCGGCTCGCAAACTGGCCAACGAAATTTTAAAAATGAATCATATATAATAAAGGAGGAGTTTATGACCGGTTCTATTTATAAAAAGTTGAGAGAGCAGATGGACCAATATTCCATCGGTTTTCCGGAGACTAAATCAGGCATTGAAATAAAAATTCTCAAAAAGCTTTTTACCGAAGAAGAAGCTGCCATGTATCTTTATCTTTCTCTTATGCTCGAGTTGCCTGCTTCTGTTGCCCAAAGAACAGGCCGTGATGCAGAGGAGACATCCAATATTCTGAAAATAATGGCGGGAAAAGGACTTATCTTTAGGTTAGGAAAGGATGAAGGAGTCAAATATGCAGTTGTTCCTTTTGTTATAGGGTCATATGAATTTCAACTTGGTAAGATGGACAAAGAGTTTGCAGAAATGACCGAGAAATATTTTGAGGAAGCATTTCTTACAGCATTCGGGAAAAGTACGGTATTGCCCTTGCGGACGATCCCGGTCAACAAATCGGTTGATATCGTCATGCCTGTAGCTCCTTATCAGGATGCAAAAGCAATTATCAAAACCAAGGATAAAATTGCTGTTGCAGAGTGTATCTGCAGGGTTCAGCAGGGCTTACCTTGAAAATAATATGGCCAGACGCATAGACCAGGACGAGGCGATTGCCATCCTTGAGAAAGCAGAAGAGGCGGGGCTTGTGAACCAGCCGGCCAATATGGTTAATCCGGGCGGCATGTGCAACTGCTGCGGAGATTGCTGCGGAGTGCTGCGGGCGCTGAATAAATTGCCCAAACCAGCGGATATGGTTTATAATAATTATTTGGCGGCAGTGGATTCGGATCTTTGCAGCGGGTGTGAAACATGCATTGAAAGATGCCAGATGGAAGCCATTAAAATGAACGATGAAGATATTGCCCAAGTCGATATAGACCGGTGCATCGGCTGCGGGCTTTGTGTCACAACATGCCCTTCAGATGCCATGAGCCTCAAAGTTAAACCTGAGAAGGAAAAACGTATGCCGCCTGCAAGTGGTCAGGAATTTATGATGAAAAACTCTGAGAAAAGGGGAACTTCTTTAGTGCCGCTTTCTCTTGCGGAGAAATGATGAGAGAACAAGACATTGCCGGGCAGCGAATACCTCTTGAAGGCGCAGTTAACTTCCGGGATATAGGTGGTTATGAAACATCGGATGGCCGGAAAGTAAAAAAAGGCGAGATTTACAGGTCTGACGGCCTGGCAACGCTTACGCTGAAAGATCACGCAGTTTTAAAAAAAATCGGAATACGGCTTGTAATAGACCTGCGATCACCCGCTGAAGTTGAAAAAGCGCCTGACAGCCTGCCGAATGACAATCCTCCTGAATACCTGAACCTCCCGGTTTCCCGGGAAGACTTTGATACTGTTGCCGCCCTTGAAAGATTGAAAAAAGGGGATACCAGCTGGCTGACCGATACATTCATGATAGATGGTTACCGCCACAATATTGACCTTTTTCCAGACACATGGGGTATTATATTTTCCAGGATGGCGAAGGCGAATGGCCGGCCCATGGTTTTTCACTGCACTGCCGGAAAGGACAGGACAGGGATATGTGCAGCGCTTATTCTGCTGATCCTAGGAGTGCCTGAAGAAACCATCATCTATGACCATGGACTGTCAAACGCATATTTTAAAGACAAACTGGGACAGATTTATGAATATCTCCGGTCTTTAGGCATTGAACCTGAGTCCATATCCCAGTATTTTACTGCGCCGCGGGATGCGATTGTTGCCACACTTGACCATATAAGATCAACATATGGTTCTGCTGAAGATTATTTTTTAAAAAATGCCGGAGTGAGTTCCGGGCTGCTGAACACGTTGAGACAGGATTTGTTGGAGTGATATCCCTTAAAACAGATTGATAACGATTAATGCTTTTTAAATAAGGTGGTTAAGTATATGATTGAAGAAATAATGCCGGATCTTTTCAGGATAGAAATCCCCCTTCCTGACAGCCCTTTGAAATACCTTAATTCGTATGTCGTAAAAAGTGACGATAGAAGCATGATTGTGGATACAGGCCTGAACAGGGATGAATGCCTGAATGCCATGCACCGCGGTCTTGAGGAGTTGGGTATCGACCTTGCGAAAACCGATTTTTTTATCACGCATCTTCATGCAGATCATTTCGGGCTTGTCGCAAAGCTTGTCACCAAAACAAGCAAGGTCTATTTCAACCGACAAGATGCCGAACTCATTGAGACATGGGAAGGCTTCGGCCCCATGATTCAGTATGCCGGGACTCATGGTTTCCCGGAAGAAGAGTTGTGGAATGCTTTAAACCAGCACCCGGGACATAAATTCGCCTCTGATTGGATACCGGATTTAAACATTATGTCAGACAATGAAGTTATCAGGGTGGGCGACTTCTCTTTTCAGTGCATTGAAACACCGGGGCATACACTTGGCCATATGTGCATGTATGAACCGGATAAAAAGATTTTTATTTCCGGAGATCATATCCTGGGTGACATTACACCGAACATCCAGTGCTGGTCTGATCATGAAAATCCTTTAAAACATTACCTGAAGAGCCTTGACAAGGTGGCTGGTCTCGATGTCGATCTTGTGCTTCCCGGTCACAGGAGTATGATTAAAGACATGAAGGGCAGAATAACGGAACTTAAGCATCATCATGCAATCCGGATTGATGAAGTCAGTCGGATTTTGAATGACGGCGCCATGAGTGCATTTCAGGTTGCGTCAAAGATGAAATGGGATATTGATGCCGATAGCTGGGACGATTTTCCGGTTGCACAAAGATGGTTTGCAACCGGCGAGGCGATTTCACACCTCAGATATCTTGAGGAAGATGGTACGCTTACGAGAGAAACCCAGGATAAGATTGTTTTATTCAGCCAACATGGTTAACGATATGAAAATCAGAGATAAAACAGTAATTTTTGATGTTCTTTTAGAAGAACTATAATCATTAAAAATGGTGGAAAAGTTCATAAGCGCTCAACCCTATCATTAACTTTCTTTTATATGTCTGAGCAGATGCCCTATTTCCGGGAAAATCAGTGCTTTGCAGGCGAGTCTGCATGCATGGATGCTTCCCGGCATGCAGAAAATAACTGTATCCCTTGCAATACCGGCCGTGGCCCTGGAGAGCAGGGCGGCTGAATCTATCTCTTCAAAGCTGAGCTGAGCAAAGATAGGGCCAAATGAGGTTAGCTCTTTTTTGAAAAGGGGGCGTACAGCTTCTATGGTTACATCTTTGCTGCTGACACCTGTGCCGCCGGTGAGCAGAAGCACATCAGGTGCAAACTTGATGAGCGCACCTAAAACTATTTGTGTAATTATTTCAGCATCATCCGGAACAACTTTATAAAAAACGGTTTCATGCCCCTCTTTTGCGATCTGCTTTTTGATCCATTGTCCGGCTTTATCATCTTCAGCAGTTCGGGTTGTTGATACTGTTATCAGGCCTATGGTTAACTCCGCAGGCACATTTTTTTTATGCTCTCTTGAGCTCATCATTTTTCTCCTTCCTCAACGATAATCACGGCGTCTTCCTGGTCATGCTCTGATAACAGCACATTAACTGTTTCCCTGCGTTTTGTTTTTACAAATTTTCCGACATAATCCGCCTGTATGGGAAGTTCCCTGAATCCTCGATCTACAAGCACCGCCAGCTCTATCCTGTTAGGCCGCCCAAAGTCGATAATAGCATCCATGGCTGCCCTTGTAGTCCTTCCGGTAAAGAGGACATCATCCACAAGAATAATCTGTTTGCCGTCAATGGGAAACGGTATATCAGTGGTCTGAACTACAGGTTGAGCGCTGATCATGGTCCAGTCATCCCTGTACAGGGTGATATCCATATCGCCGGTTGGGATCTCCGAGCCTTCGATTTCAAGAAGGGTGGCTTGCAGACGCTTGGCAATATAGACCCCTCTGGTTTGAATTCCGACAAGGGCAAGGTTTCCCGAACCCTTATGCCTTTCAAGAATTTCATATCCGATTCTTTTAATCATCCGGCCAATATCCGCTTTTTTCAGGATTGCAAGGCTGTTGCTCATAATGTTATCCCCTGTATTCGATATACGTGTGAAGCGTGTGTAAGTTTGAACCATATATAGAGAATATACATTTATCAAGTATCTTTATGCAGGGTGATTTCATCCTAATCATATTAATAAAATAATTTTACAAAGTTACGTTTAGAACTGAACATTTTCTTTCGGATAATATATATTTAATCATTTTGTAAATATTATTGAGAGATATCATAATGTTATCCGAAATCACTGTGCGCTGTGTCTTTTCTTATGAAGAAGAGTTATTCCAGGAGTTAATGCAAAGTCACCATTACCTTGGTGCCTTGCCAAAAATCGGGAATACAATCTGGTATGTTGTCCTTTGTGAAAGCAAATGGCTTGCACTGCTTAGTTTTTCAGCTTCTGCATTAAAATGCCGTGACCGTGATCGCTGGATCGGTTGGGATTACCGTCATCAGTATGATCGACTTCATCTGGTTGCTAA
>JAFDJC010000311.1 GCA_019307665.1 Deltaproteobacteria bacterium
GCGAAAAAGACGTGGATGCCCTGCTCACCTTTTATAAGGTCTACCGGGCCGTTGTACGAGGAAAAGTCAACAGCTTCCAAATTGATGATGAAACAATAAGCCCCGATAAAAAAGGGTCGGCAGTTCAAATAGCAAGCAGGTACTTTCAGTTGGCGTATTCATACATTTATGGATAGGTGCTTATAGAATCTCAATGACCGACCACCATTTTTCACGGAATCAATTTTTGAAATATGCATCTTCCAAAGAATCTCGCTGCCACACCCGCCAAAAAAATAAGTCAAGTGACAATTTTTTAACGTCACACTTCTATCTCTGCTGCAGTTTTCTTAATTAAAACCATTTCTTCAACTTAAACACACAATAAAACACACAATAACTATCTAAAATTATATATGAATATTAATTAAACCATTTTTTGTAGTATGGCATGAATATTGAACCATTAAGAAAAGCCATTTTAAGTAATGAAGCGTCTATATCGGTCTTAGGGCTCGCGTAAAAATAACTTCACATTTTGGCATCTCATCTTCAGATCATTTTTGGCAGATTTTAAAGAGCAAGAACCTTGAAATAGTCCACTATTACTACGCCTTTTGCTCTTTAAAATCTACCAAACCTAAGCTAAATCTGAGCGCCAAAAATGTTAAGTTATTTTTACGCGAACCCTTAGCGAGGAAGGAATCTCTGATTACAGTTTAATGCTTCCATACAGGCTAGCAGCGCTTACAAAGGATTCAGGGAATTTTGTTAATATAATGGATCCGGAAACGGGTACTTATCCAAGTCATAGATGATGGTGAGGCAAAGCTAAATACCAGACTCGGATTCCTCAAGAAAGCAAGGATACCAGTAAATCGTCAGGGCGTAATGGTGAGACAATGAATTCATTTCGTAACATTTCCATCAAACACAAGCTTACAATGATTATCATGCTGACAGCCATCATCGTATTGTCACTTTTTTCATTCTCGTTTGTAGCGATTGACATAATGACGGTAAGAAAGGCGATGACAGACAAAATTTCTACGATTGCCGAAATCATAGGAAGTAACAGTAACGCCTCTTTAACCTTTATGGATCGAGAATCTGCTGAAAAAATACTCTCTACTCTCGTTAATGAGCCGCATATTGTATCTGCTTGTATTTATGAAAAAAACGGTGAAGTATTTAGCAAATTCCAACGCAAAGACAGAGGCATAAATGTTTTACCCCCACCTCCCGAAAAAAATGTTTCGCGTTTTAAAGAAAACCATCTGATCCTATTCCGAGAAATAATTTTAAACGATGAACTAATCGGTACTGTGTACCTGAAGTCTGATTTACAAGGGATGTATTCCCATCTACGAAAATATGTGGGAACTGTTTCGATCATTATGTTGATTTCTTTAGTAGTAGCGTATTTTTTGTCATCGAAGCTTCAACGTGTAGTCTCCGTACCAATCCTGCACATTGTAAAAACAGCGCGCTCCATTTCCCAGGAAAAAAACTACTCAATCAGGGCAGAAAAACAGAGCGAAGACGAAATAGGGGCTCTTATTGATTGTTTCAATGAGATGTTAGGGCAGATTCAAGCGCGCGATGAAGAACTCAAACAGCAACGTAAGCAACTCGAACAACAGGTATCCATACGAACAAGGGAGCTTTGCGAGTCCAACCTCGATTTGGAGCAAACAGTAACCGAATTGGAAAAAGCTATTCAGAAAACAAATGAAATGGCTATTCATGCAGAGTTGGCAGACGCCGCCAAAAGTGATTTTTTGGCCAATATGAGTCATGAAATACGTACACCTATGAATGGAGTCATAGGATTTGCTGATATGCTGCTTGAAAGCGATCTGAGCGAAGATCAAACTGATTACGCAAAAATGATTAAAAGGAGCGGAGAGTCGCTGCTTTCTTTGATCAACGATATCCTTGATTTCTCCAAGATCGAAGCCGGGCAGCTTGATTTTGAAGAGATAACATTTGATCCGGAGCTCCTTGTCTATGACGTCTGCGACATGATTCGGACAAAGATAGAAACAAAACCAATTGAGATCCTGTGCAAGATTGGAAAAAGCCTGCCCGCAAAAGTAAAAGGAGATCCTTTAAGGTTCAAGCAGGTTTTGACCAACCTAATGGGAAATGCCCCGAAGTTTACTAAAGCTGGTGAAATTGAACTTTTGCTTGATATTGAAGAGGAAATGGAAGATCGTGTAAAGCTGCATGCAATGATAAGAGACACAGGAATTGGTATCCCCAAAAATAAACTGGCATCTATCTTTAAACCCTTTCGGCAGGCAGACGGCTCAATAACCAGAAAATATGGTGGAACAGGGCTTGGGCTGTCCATATGTAAAAAGATATCCAGTCTCATGGGCGGTGATGTCTGGGCAGAAAGTGAGGTCGGCAAAGGAAGCACTTTTCACTTTACGGCGTATCTCAAAAAGGTTGAAGGAAAAGAAACCACGAAATTTATTCCGGTATCGCTTGCAAGCAAAAAGGCCCTGGTTGTTGATGACAATAAGACCAATCTGGAAATATTAATCTATTACTTAAACATGATCGGCATACGTGCTTTTACACTGACAAATGGTGAAGGTGTTTTACCGATTTTGCAAAGAGCATATAAAGATGGCGATCCCTTTGACGTTTGTATATGCGATATCCAGATGCCCGGCATGAACGGTTATGAAGTGGCCAAGGAAGTTCGAAAGTGGGAAGATGGAAATATGGATAATAACGGCACGCGAAGCTCTGCCGTCCTGATTGCTTTGTCTTCGTTGATGGAAAGGGAACCCAAAAGATGTGAAGAGGCTGGTTTTGATGCTTTTTTAAGCAAACCCGCGCGTAGAGATAAGCTGTTCAAAGTGATGGAAAGAAGCCTCGGATTACATGCATCTGAATGGAAAAACAACAAAACAGAAGACCCCAATATCTTGGCCCAATGCTCTATCCCTGAAGATATCAAAAAACCAGTGCGCATCCTTTTGGCAGAAGACAATCCTGTCAACCAGAAGCTTGCAAAAATGATGCTTACTAAGGCAGGGTACCAAGTTGAGCTTGCAAATAATGGTAAAGAGGCAGTTGAAAAATACACGGCATCTCCCGATAGCTATGACCTTGTCTTCATGGATATCCAAATGCCGGAGATGGATGGAATTCAGGCAACACAGAAAATTCGTAAAGCGGAAAGCAGCAGCTCGAATAACCAGCTTAGCCATGTACCGATAATCGCCATGACCGCTCAAGCCATTAAGGGAGACAGAGAAGAGTGCATTGAGGCCGGCATGGATGACTATATTTCTAAGCCCATCAAAAAAGAAATTGTATTAAAAAACATTCAAAAATATGTTGCAAATAGACACCCCCGGGTATGCCCAGGATCCTGATGGAGTTACAGCTTCAACTGAAGCTGACCCGAGTCCTGGCTTACTTGAAATCCAACATTTCTTTTGATCGTCTCTTCACCGCTGCCCACACTGCTCACGAAGTACTTCAGCGACCATATGATATTTTCATTCCAATACACCCTGGCAAGTCATAAGGGCATAGGTTTTTATATTGATTTTAGAAGAAATAAATGCAATATTTTGTAACAGTTTAGCTTTTTAAAAAAATGTAAGTCAGGCTGTGGAGGTCTCTTTTGAAAAGTCCACAACAAAATTCTGCCAAGATTATACCACGCCGGCTCAGTCATCGTTCCTGGACACAACCAAGGCACAGCCGATGACATGTGCAATAAAGACTTTGGGAGAGGCTGCACCGCAAGAATTTCAAGGCTACGGTGCCGTCATTAAAAGCGCCATAGATATTTGTGGACTTTTCAAAAGAGACGTTACAATATTTTTAATTTTTTATACACGGAAAAAAAAGGGGTGAAGTGATACGAGATACAGTCTCTTGACAAATAAATGGGCAGATTGAAAACATTCACGTCAAACAATAAAACCAACAAAGGAATAATAAGGTAAAAAAGGAGGAATTAGTTATGAAATCACTATCGGCGATTTTATCTTTGATATTGATACTGGCTTTTTCAGGTTGCGCTACCATGGACAAGAGAGCGAAATGTATAGCTAAGGGCGCTGTAGTGGGTGCGGCTATAGGTGCCGGTTCAGGTGCAGTCATTGGCCATCAGG
>JAFDJC010000102.1 GCA_019307665.1 Deltaproteobacteria bacterium
ATGCCGTTGTTGTGAAACACGGAAATTACCAGGCCCGTTATTGAAGAAAGCTTTCTCCAGGTATTGGATATTCTGGAACGGCATTTTCAAAAATCCTACTACCTTTTCGGTTCCCGACCCTCCCTGGCCGAATTCGGCCTGTTCGGACAGCTCACCCAACTCGCATACGACCCCACCCCTCTATCCATTATGCGTAAGGAAGCACCCAGTGTAGCCGCCTGGGTCAGCTTTCTTGACGATGCTTCCGGCGCGGAGGAAGGCGTATGGATAGATCCCCATGACAGCTTGCCCGAAGCCGTCATGGAATTTTTACAAATAACCGGTGACATTTACTTCCCGTTTTTACTTGCCAACAACAACGCCTTTAAAAAAGGAGAAGACACGTTTTCACTGATCTTAATGGGAAAGCCGTACACCCAGAGGGTGTTTAAATATCAGGTCAAATGCCTGAAATGGCTGAGGGAAGAGTATGCCGAACTTGCCGGTGAAGTCAAGGAACGCGTGGATTCCGCTTTAAAAGAAACCGGCTGCTGGGAGCCCCTGCAAAGCTGACCCTACTATGAAAAGGCAAAGGAATTTTAAAATTTCCAGCGCAATGCACGGCTTTGAAAAAGAGGGCATTCGCATCACCCCCGAGGGCTTTTTATCACCGACATTGCATCCTGAAGGCCTTGGTTCCAGTCTGATGAATCCGTATATAACGACCGATTTTACAGAACCCCAACTGGAATTCAGGACGTCTCCTTCAGACACCCTTTGTCTATCCCTGCACCAGCTCAAACAGATCCATATTTACACGACAAAAGCCCTGAAAGATGAATGCATATGGCCGTTCAGCATGCCGCCAGAACTACCCGCAAAGGAAGAAGATATTCCCCTGGCAGTCTACGGGAGTTCAGCCTTGGGAAAAAAGAAAACCGTCTATCGGAGAGGAATCGGCTTTAGATACGGCAGACGGAAACTGACCATTTCCGGTGTCCATTATAATTTTTCTCTGGACCTCTCATGGTTTAAATGTGATTTTCCGGGAAAGCAGGTAAACGATGACCCCTTGTCGATACCGGACTGCTATTTTAATATCATTCGGAATTTACACAGAAAGATATTCTATTTAACCTATCTTTTCGGCGCCTCCCCCGCATTTGATAAAAGCTTTAAAGCGCCGGGAATCAATAGGTTTAAACGGCATAAATCGTCAACTTACTATGGTGAGTTTGTCACCTCTTTCAGGGCAAGCGAAATCGGGTATACCAGTGAAGTTCAGAATCAATTGCCGATTAATTACGATTCCCTTGAAGCATATATCAAAAGTTTGGGTTATGCGGTCTTCACCTGCAACCCGGATTATCTGAAAATTTCGAGCCATGCGTGCAACCAGCTTAATCCCAATTATTTGCAGACCGAACATGAGTTATATGCTCATTTTCGCCCGAAGCAACAGATGGACTCCGGCGTAAGATTGCTTGATGCATTGGAACAGAAAGGAGTGGGGTACCTTGAGCTTCGCCTGCCGGACATTGACCCGGAATATCCCGAAGGTATTGATCCGTACACCATGGGCTTTCTTCATTTAATGATACTGGATTGTTTGATGAATGAAAGCCCGCCCCTCACCAACAAAGAATCAAAAGAAATTCATAGCGCCCATCAGGAAATTATCTGGAACGGCAGGAAAAAAGGAATTGGTATCCTTGTGGATGGCAAAAGCCGGCCTTTTCATGATGCCGGTAAAAAATATTGTGAGGGGTTATACAGGCTTGCCGAAAAAATGGATCAAGGAAAGGGTTCTGATTTTTATCAAGAATCCTTAAAAAGGCAGATTGGGAAATGGGAATCACCTGAGTTGACGCCTTCCGGAAAGCTCCTTTCCGATCTGCTGGACAATAACAGGGAATTTATCGAATCGGGTGTGGAAATAGCGGATAAAAATGTACAATATTTTAGTGAATGCAAATATGATCCGGATTTTCGGGAAGAAATTGAAACCCAAACTCTGCTATCGGTTAAGTTACAGCGCAAGCTGGAAGCTTGTGAAGAATAGGGGTGACCCCTATTTCCACCTAAGAAATTAATAGGACAAATTTTTTTATTGACATAATCGTTAATTGCCGATAAACGATAACTCGATAAGGAAATGAAAAATAACTTGTCCAAGTTTTAGGCTGCATCCCGGTTAGCAAAAATGTGGATGTCTTATGGATAAAAAAACACTAAGACAGGATTTTATTGTTTTAAAAAACCCCCGGTGCTTCGCACCGGGATAAAACTGAAACTTTGAGGCACTGGCGTGCCCCCTTTTTCCCGCTTTGCGGGTGGTAGTTTACTATATGTCTGCTGAACTAAATACGGATAAACTTGCAAAAATTTTTAAGGCTCTTGGCCATCCTACAAGAGTTAAAATTGTTGAACACTTATTAAAGTATAATTCGTGTATATGCGGGGAAATTGTTGATATTTTTCCATTCTCTCAATCCACCATCAGCCAGCACCTTAAGCTTCTTAAGGATTCTGGGATTGTGTATGGTGAAATTGAAGGACCAAAGACATGTTATTGTGTAGACAACAATGTTTTAAATGAATTCAAGAAATATGTCTCTCATTTAGGAGTTTAAGATGGCGAAATTATTTGATTTTGGCTGTGATTGCAATAGTAAGTTGGATAGTGAAACAAAAACAGAAGGTATTATGATCCAGCCTTCAATGGATGCTTTTAAGAACAGCACACAGCAACCCGTTGACCTGAAGGACTACAGCAAACCGGGATACAACATGTGCTCATTTGTCCGGGGCTTTGTTAAAACAGATGCCGGACCGGTCCCCCAGGTAAACTCCTCGATGGATAAAAAGGATATTCTTTTTACCATCCTGGTAAGAACCGGTATCAGCAGGCATAATTATATGATAGCCCCTGGATTGTACTGTGTGGGAACGCCGGACAAAAATTCCGAGGTCCTTGTCACCGCCAATTTTAAGCTCACATTCGACCACTTAAGAAGGGAGCTTGAAGGCATCAACGCATGGATTCTTGTCCTTGATACAAATGGCGTGAATGTCTGGTGCGCCGCGGGGAAAAAAACATTTTCAACACAAGAACTTGTAAAAAGAGTAAAATCCTCTTGCCTTGATAAGATAGTTTCCCATCATAGGCTTATTGTTCCTCAATTGGGTGCAACGGGTGTTTCGGCAGGTGATGTAAAGAAGGAATCAGGGTTCGAGGTTGTTTATGGACCGATAAGAGCGGAGGATATCCCTTTGTTTCTAAAAAATAACAGGAATGCTGACGACAAAATGAGAAAAGTAACTTTCACTTTTGTTGAGCGCTTAATTTTAACCCCTGTTGAACTTAACTTGGTGTTGAAACCGGTACTGATAGTCGCCATTGTTCTTTTTATCATTTCCGGCCTTGGGCCTGGATTTTTTTCTTTTACCAATGCATGGTCAAGGGGACTGGCAGCCTTGTATTTCCTTTTTGCGGGAATCATATCAGGAGCCATCATTACTCCTGTGCTTTTGCCGTTTATTCCTTTTAAAGAATTCGCGGCAAAGGGAATTATTTCGGGCATTGTTTTTGCCCTTCTCACAATCCTGGTGACTTCACCGGCAATGACAGGGACAACAGCGCTTTTAAGTTTGTCGCTTTTTACAGTTGCGATGAGCTCCATTCTTTCAATGCAATTTACAGGCGCCACCCCTTTTACATCTCCTTCAGGTGTTGAAAAAGAGATGAGAAGGTTTCTTCCGGTACAGGCAATAAGCCTGGTTGTGTCAACCGGACTTTGGATATATTCTGCATTTTAATCAATTATCATGGCAGGGGACAAAGAAAATGGAAAGCTTAAGATACTTAGAAGATGTTTCAACTTTAATACTGAATGAAGACTTTTGTATCGGCTGCGGCCTATGTACGCAGGTATGCCCCCATAGTGTTTTTGAACTCAGAAATACCAAGGCAAAATTAGTTGACATTGATGCATGTATTGAATGCGGCGCATGTGTTAATAATTGTCCTACAAACGCCATTGAAGTCAATCCAGGCGTCGGCTGAGCTGCCTATATTATCCAGGGCTGGATAAAAGGAAAAGAAAATGCATCCTGCTGTTAGGAAAAACCCGACGTCCGGTTCGACGAGGGGGCTATGGGAACGTGGACATGGTGAGGACTGAGGCACCGGCAGAATGGCGAAACCCAATCAATCCGCAAACAAGATCAACAGGAGGTTTTTGAAATGGAAACACTGGGCCCCTACCATCAACTCGGACGGACCTTCATTGACCAACTGAAGTTGACCACCCACCCCATCGCCGTCAAAATGATTCATCCGGATGAAGAAGCCCCCCAGGACGCGTTACGGCCGGCGACGGTTTTCGGCGCTGAAGTGCCCGCATGTCTTGTTTACACCTATTGCCGCCGAAGCGGGCTTTCCTTTTATTTAACCAAAGACGATATCGCCTGCAAGCCCATTGTCCTCTATTTTGGACTGGACGAACTCCCTGAACCGGACGACTTGTACCGGACTTGGGCGGATTGCGCCGGGTATAAACGAAACATGGATGCTGAAAAGAAGTCCCGGGCCGACGATACACGGTTTGCACCTTTTCAATTCAAGGGATTTGTCGTTTCTCCCCTTCACCAGACCCTTGTCAAACCTGACTTGGTGATGGTGTTTTGCTCTCCCCTTGTCCTGTCGCATCTGATCCTTGCTGCCACGTACGATGGAGAAAACATCGTCAGTCGGTTCAATGGCATGGAATCCAGCTGCAAAGAGGGAATTATCAGAACGTATGCCACCCGGTCTTGCCAGGTTGTTTCACCGGGAATGGGAGATCGGATCATGGCCGGTGTTCAGGACCATGAAATGATTTTTTCCATTCCGGAAAGTCAGCTTGAAAAGGTTGCCGCCAATCTTTTTCTTTCGGGAAATAAATTAAATGATCCTTCACCGTTTAGCATACCCAACCCCGTTCCATCAATGGGTGCCAATCGCCTTCTTGGAAACCCTGTGGAACCACCGGTCTGGCCAATCCTAAGGAAACAGCTTGGCGACAAAAGGAATTAAACCCCTTCAGCACCTCCAGATCCGGCATACCGCCTTTTGAGGTAAAGTGCGAAGTTTCCTACCGCGAGGAATTTCGAATTGAAGCCTCCCCGCAGCAAGTTTTGACACCCGGACTATTGACAAAGGGAGGGGACAGATATGAAACATCAATAATGCATCAAGATCAATCTTCCGTTTACAATCAATCAGTTCAAGGAACACTTTGCACAGGCTAAAAGGTCTGGAAAATGTGAGGATAAGACAATTTAGGAGCATGAGATGGATGTGATCTCAAAAGGTTATGTGGCTGATCGAATATACAATTACGCCACGTTAATGCGTTTAAAAACCTCTTTAGTAGTTTTAAGATATGTCTGTCCAAGCTTATATGCACTATGGTTAGCTGGTAAAGGGAGACCTGATCCATTGATTGTAGTTATTTTCATATTGGGAGCTATAGTAATGCGATCCGCAGGGTGGGTTATTAATGATTACATTGATCGTGACATTGATAGTAAAGTTGCACGTACTCGGAACCGACCACTTGTCACAGGTAAAGTGAGTACACGGGAGGCTTTAATTCTGTTTGCTTTTCTTTGCTTTTGTGCATTTCTATTGGTAGCCTTTCTAAACACATTAACAATAATACTGGCATTTGTGGGTTTAGGATTAACCATTCTGTATCCATTCTGTAAACGATTTTTTTTCAGTCCCGAACTGGTTGTGAGTTTTGCCATATGCTGGGGTGTTGTTTTAGCCTTTGCTGCTCAGGCAGGATCTGTTCCTTTTTTTGCATTGCGTGTTTTTGCTGCAACAGTATTGTTAATGATCTCAGAAGCTACAATTTATGCAATCGCTGATCGTGATGAGGACCTAATGATAGGGCTTAAATCGACAGCTATTTTTTTAAAACATTATGATCGTCTGGTAATCGGGTTATTACAATTCAGCGGGGCTTTCTTGCTGATCTATATCGGTTATAAAGAGAGCTTAAATTATTTTTATTATATTGCGTTAGGCTTTGCCGTGGGGTCATTATTATATGGTCAATACTTAATAAAAGATTACGAAGCAGAGAAATGCATTAGAGCTTGGAAAAACTATAGCTGGTTTTGGTTAATTATTTTAATAGGAGTATTAATTGGATATGAATGATACAGAAGCGTATTGACACCAGGACTAAAGAAGAGGAATTGAAATTTTAAAACAATTTCCTGGTTAAAAGAGACAGAAGATGTTAAATTATTTACAAATATTCACATGGATAAAGAAAAAAGAAAATGTGATATTTCTTTTTCTTATAACGGCCCTTGGTTTCTTCCTGCGTATCTATCGACTCGATTACCCTTGCTTGTGGTATGATGAACTTTGTACTTTTTTCAGGCTTAATGGTGATATGGCTCATACATTGGGAACCCTGAAAATATCACCGTTTCCCCCTTTATACTATATCCTGATGAATATATGGTGTAAAATTTTCGGATTCAGTGAATTTAGCTTACGCTTTCCTTCCATGTTGTTTTCAACACTATCTGTAATATCAATTTATTTTCTTGCAAAACACCTGTTCAGTGAAAGA
This sequence comes from Deltaproteobacteria bacterium, assembly GCA_019307665.1. Taxonomy (GTDB): domain Bacteria; phylum Desulfobacterota; class Desulfobacteria; order Desulfobacterales; family SURF-7; genus JAFDJC01. Next base: position 6,615 of record JAFDJC010000102.1, read on the forward strand.
GTGGGAATGATATCTGCTCTGCTTTTGAGTGTATCAACGTATTCAATAAATTATGCACACGATGCCAAAATGTATGCAATAACCTGGTTTTTATGCATAATCTCCTTTATATATTTTTTCAAATTTGTGAATAATCCAAATCGGAAAACGCTTGTTCTGTATGGAATCTTTAGCTGTACTACAATTTATACAATGTATCTGGGGTTCCTTTTCCTGATAGTGCAGAACATCCTTTTTTTTAGTTTGTACAGGGGAAAACTAAAACCATGGATTACTACCAATATTCTAATACTCCTATCCTATATTCCCTGGTGTTATTATGCCATATATAATATGGCTAATGCTTCAGGAATCGATTGGATAAAGAGTACTAACTATTCAAAATTTTTTCAGCGCTTCTTTCAGTATATTTCCGGAATAGGGATAGGCGATTCAGTTCCTGGCGAATCCTGGCTGCTAATTTTCCTGGTTGTGATGGCATTTATTTTTTCTATTTATATGGTAATCAAAAAAAACAAGACATCTGCATCAAAAACTATCTTGCCATTTTTGCCTGGCCTCTATTTTCCATTTTGATATTTATAATTATTGACACATATTTTACAAATATATTTACGATTAGATATCTCGGGTTTATCCATATCCCACTAGTTATTATTTTTTCTGTTGGGATCGCATCTTTTTATCATTTACACCTCCGTTGGGTAGGAAATCTTATGCTAATTTTTTTGGTGGTTTCTGCTTTATATTTTCATGTTCTACCGTTTCATAAAAACGGACTTAAGATAAATAGAGAGTACTGGGAAGAACTGGTGCAGGAACTTTGTGAGAAAACTGATAAGAACAGTCTAGTTCTAACTCAAAAAGGCCTAGGAGCATTGAAATATTATGGAAATTGCTTTGAAGGTGATGTCGCCGTTGGACGACTTGAACAAATTGATAAATCATTTATTGAAAAGAAAATTAAAAACAAGAATTATCATTCAATATTTATTTTATGCAGGAATATGAATCTTAAAAGATCTGAGTGGATACTTAATCACCAAGTAAATGAAATAAGAAAAGGCAAAAATGGACTAATCCAAGTTACTCTTGATCCTGAACTGTGAGACTTTTCCCAACATTTCCAAGAATAGGGGTCAAGTCTACATTTGATCCCTATTTCTTTCCAGGACCACACCAGGACTGGAAGCATTTGACCTGAAAATCAACCCCGACGATCTTTCATTATCTGACGTCCTCTTTCCGTATAAAGCTCCTTCTGTAATTTACGTTTGAAAACAAATTCATCATTGTCATCCGTCATGAAGGCCAACTGTTCCAAGTCTTCATCATCATACACCTGAAAGTCAAGGTCAAAAAGCTTCAAGTATGCGGCCAGGCTATTATTTGTGGGGCCGAATCCCTCGGCATAGATAAATTTTTTCTCGATCTCACGACCCACTTTATCAATTTTCTGGTACCGCATCGAAGAATCGACCGCCAGCATTTTCATGACAATTTGTGAATACTCTTCCGGCACATCCACACAGATCTCGTGGGGCGGGACAATTTCCTTATCGAGCATTTTCCCGTAATATTCTGTCTGCTGCTGAAAATTCATTCCCGAAGGCGGGAAAAAAGGACTGATGCCTGTCAACAGCCGGTATGCAACCAGGCCAAGGGAAAAAATATCACTCCGATTATCCACGTAACCGTCAAGGACCTGTTCAGGTGCCATGTACTGGATTTTTCCCGCAAGCTCGAAGGTTTCCTGGTCGGCTGCAACGGAAAGACCGAAATCCATCAGTTTTGTCACACCTTGGTCATTGACCAGTATGTTTTCCGGGGAGATGTCCCTGTGAACGATATATTGATGGGCGTATTCGAGGGCCCTGCAAATACGGCTGATAATAAACGCGTTAAATTTTACAGGCAGAAGCAAACCCGCTTTGATATGCTTGCTGTGAATTTTTCTTAAGTCCCATCCGTCAATGTACTCCATCACAATAAGGAACAGGCGCTTACCAGCGTTGTCTTTTCCCCTTCCAAGCAGTTTCCGGTTGTCCGAATCTTCTTCCGCACAGGTCAGGCCCATTCGAATATTAGTCGTATGCTCGCTGCCTCTAGTTTTTTCAAAGCTCTCTTTATGAATAAAAACGCTGAGATTATCCTTAAATTCAGTAGGCAGACTGTCAAAAGGTATAGATTCCAACCCGAATGTTCGAACAATATTCTCATGTCGGAGGGTTGCTGCAATATTTGCTTCGCGTTTAAGACTGTCCAGTTGCTGATCCCGCGTGGTAAGTATTGTTTTTAAAACAACAAGATCGCTGACATCCTCAGAATGCTTTTCAGCCAGATACACAATGCCCATACCACCCCGGCCGATTTCCTTAACAAATGAGAATATTGCCGCAGACTGAAAAGAGATGCCGGTTAATGATGATGACACGGTGTGGACTCCTTGACGCCCTATTTTATAATGAACTCTTCTCGAAAATATGGATTGGATTCTAGGGCAAAGCGCCTGACGATGAAAATGCGGAGTCCGCCAAAGTACGGCGGTGGATGAGCATTTTGAATCGACAGGCAACACAGCGATAAATGATAGGAACTCGCTTTTCAAGTGTCTTTTTATATACAAGATACAATTGTGTGTCAAGGAATTGAAATATCTGAAATATGGAATGCAAATATTGCAGCTTACTGTTTAATGTGGAATCATTTAGAAAGTTCAGACAACAGAGAGAGGAAATAAAGAACAATATCACTAAAGGTCAAATGTAGACCCCTTTGTTGGCGGGATTCAGAGTCGAGATTTCGGCTATATTAGTTTTTAAGTTCGCGTCAAATTCATATAGGGAATCGTCCTGCTCGGGGTTAAATGCTTGATATATGGTGCTATGATATAAGGGAGAGCCCTAACGTTCACGCCTATCTAAATATTTCTTGACTATAACCATATAAGGTAATATTATAACTCAATGCAATATAAGGTCAAAATCAAAAAGAAAGCTAACCGTGGGCTAAAAAAAATGCCCATAAATATTCTGAAGTTGCTATTTTTATTGATTGAAGACCTTAAAGCAGACGGCCCGATCTAGAAAAGCTGGAACAATTTTTCCCCCTTAGGAGATGACAAATACCACTGCCATTTAAATTATCGCTATGTGGCATGTTGGAACTATCGGCGAGAGGAAATAGAAATAGAGGTGTATTATGTTGGCTCTCGTGAAAAAGCCCCGTATTGAGATATCACTTCAGGGTGAGCATGTTGATGAACTCATCGAATGGATTAGTAAAAAATTCGAAGTTAGCATTCTCACATCCGACAACTCTGAGAGTATTGCTGTTGAAGAGACTGATTTTTGGAAAGAAATGCAAAGCACAGCTCGCCGAGAAGCTTGGTATCCGCCAGAATATGATTAGTGATTATGAAAGAGGTAAGCGCAGGCTTTCGCCATCAATGGCAAAACGCATAGCCAAAACTCTTCACATCAAAGTTAACAGAATTTCCTAAGCGCGGAAAGAATAGGGGTCACCCATTAAAGGGCGAGGCAAGAGAAAAAACACCTCTCCCATAAAAAAAACACCTCTTTTTAAGGAAGACATGGGGATACCATCAACGAGTGACCTTTGGCGTGGATTTGCCCCGACTCATGGTATGCTTTAACCACAGTACCCAGCGCCAGACGCTTGATTATCTGTGCATCCAGCCTGAAGAGATCAAAGACGTTTATGAAAATGAGCTATAAGGACAGTTTGAAATGTGATATGTAAGTGCCCACGAAGGAATCTATTCCAGCGAGCGTTTAAATGATTGGAGCTTAAATGAAGACAACTCACAAGGTTATATTTGACAACGCCGTCAATATGGAGGCGGTTAAATCTGAAAGCGTTAACTTAATGGTGACGTCGCCACCTTACCCCATGATTAAGATGTGGGATGAAATATTCGCCCAGCAAAGCTCGCTTGTTAAAAAGGCTCTGGAAAAGGGGGATGGGGACTATGCCTTCGAATTGATGCACCAGGTGCTAGACCCGGTATGGAAAGAGGTTTACAGGGTATTAAAATACAGTGGTTTTGCTTGTATTAATATTGGTGATGCAACCAGAACCATTAACGGTAATTTTGTACTTTATCCAAACCACATGAGAATTTTGAAGGCCGCTTTGGAACTTGGTTTCTCTGCGCTTCCTTGTATACTGTGGCGCAAACAGACCAATGCACCTAATAAGTTTATGGGATCAGGCATGCTCCCAGCGGGTGCTTATGTAACTTTGGAACATGAGTATATTTTAATTTTGAGAAAAGGCCCCAAAAGGGAATTCAAAAAAGAGAAAGATAAAAAAATAAGGCGTGAAAGCGCAATTTTTTGGGAGGAACGCAATAGCTGGTTTTCGGATGTATGGTTTGATGTCAAGGGTACCCCACAGGCTTTAAACAATAAGGATGCCCGATTAAGGAGTGCCGCCTATCCCTTTGAGGTTGTGTACAGACTCATTAACATGTATTCCGCCAAAAGTGATTTAGTCCTTGATCCGTTTTTAGGAACGGGAACAACAACCGCCGCCGCAATGGCTTCTGGAAGAAACAGCATCGGTTACGAAATAGACCCATTTTTGAAAAATATCGTTGATCGTATCAAGGATACTATTATTGACTCCTCCAAACAAATTATTCGCAGAAGACTTGCAAGGCATATGGAGTTTGTTGTTAATTGGTTAAAAACCAAAGGTGGTTTAAAATATGACAATGCTCACTATGGTTTCCCTGTAATGTCAGCACAAGAAAAAGAATTGATACTTAACGACCCTATTAATATCACACATTCGGATACCGGATTTTATGAGGTCATATATTCAGGCGAACCCCAACCAGAATTTTGTAAAGACTGGTCTAAAGAGCTTCAGGAACGTAACCTTGACACAATTACCCAAAACCTACACCAATCTATTTCACTAAAAAATTCAGCTCAGATAAAACTTTTTTAAAAATCAAACTCAATGTTAATACCGTCTTTTTTCTTATCATAATAGATTATATCGGCTTCTATTTGTGTATCGGTAGCAATCTAAACTGACAATGGAATAAACTTTAAAAAGTCAAACTTTCCCGACATACAAATCATTTTTTTTATGATATGTATCCCTTTTGGATTTCAATAGCCGTGGATAAGCCATTCAACTTTAAAAAAATACGAAAATATTGCCAATTTTGTTATTTTTTGTCATAAAGGGTCCAGTAAATATTCAAATAAATAATAGGAAACATTATTAAAAATTCCTATATTGAACAATCAATGCGAGCGCATTCTCCGTAGCTTGCTACGGGGTTAGCGAGCGAAATAAAAATAGTCTAAAATCCTTACTTGGAAGATTCCCCGTAGCTTGCTGCGGGGAGGCTTCAATACCCGCCATGAATAAAAGGCAGATGTCCGAGCAAGACATTCGGTCAAAGTTCATCACACCGGCAATTGTGGGAAGCGGCTGGGATATGCTGACCCAGATTCGTGAGGAAGTGACGTTCACACAGGGCAGGATCATTGTCCGGGGTAAGCTGGTCAGCCGTGGCAGGCGACATTCACCTATAAAATTGCGAGAATTGAAATATGAATGTGCCAGACAGAATTAATAAATTAATTGAGACATTTGACTACAATCTGGATTCATACAAGAAAGGCTCGTACAACGAAACTCAGATTCGCCGTGAATTTATTGACCCGTTTTTTGAAGAACTGGGGTGGGATATTACGAATAAACAGGGCTATGCGGAAGCATACAAAGATGTAATCCACGAAGATGCTATTAAGGTCGGTGGTGTCACAAAAGCACCTGATTATTGTTTCCGTATAGGAGGCGTCCGAAAATTCTTCCTTGAAGCCAAAAAACCCGCTGTAAATATCAGAGAAGATATCCATCCAGCGTATCAATTGCGCCGTTATGGATGGAGTGCGAAACTGCCTCTCAGTATCTTAACCGATTTTGAAGAGTTTTCCGTTTATGACTGCCGTGTAAAACCTACTAAAACCGACAAGGCTTCCCATTCCCGCATCTT
>JAFDJC010000312.1 GCA_019307665.1 Deltaproteobacteria bacterium
GGAGTTGTCAAACCCTTTAACTTTCTGGCCGGAAGCTCTTTAAACAGAAGCGTTTTGATACCTTTCAGATCTATTTTATTAAAAGTGGATTCGGAAATGATCAGTTCGGTCTTAAACTCTTTATTCAGTTCCTGGAGCCTGGATGCAAGATTGATCGTATTCCCCACCAGAAGGTAGGACATTCGATCAGGGCTACCGATATTTGCGGCAACGGCTTTGCCTGAATGCACACCTATCCCGTGTTTTAAAGTGGGCCATCCCTTTTCTTTGAACTCATTGTTTAGATCAGATAACTTGTTTTTCATTGCAAGGGCTGCTTTTACAGCATCTGTACAATGATTTTCCGAAAAAACCGGTGCACCAAACACGGCATAAATTTCATCCCCGATAAACTGAAGCACATGGCCGTTGTTCCCATGAATGGCTTCGGCCATCTCTTTGAAATACCGGTTCATAATCATCACTGCCTTTTTAGTATCATTTTGTTCAATCAAAACGGTAAAATCTCTCAAATCAGAAAACAATACCGATACCTCTTTTTGTTCTCCGTCAAGAGGCATGCGCCCTGAAAGGACTTCATCCCTGACCTGTTTGTCTACATACTTCCCAAAAATATCCTCGACAAACTCCTTTTCCTTAAGCCCGTTTACCATATCGTTAAAAGCGTCTCCAAGCTTCTCTAATTCATCTCCAGTGCGAATGTCAACTCTTGTATCAAGCTTGCCGGCACCTATATTTTTTGCAGCCATAGCCAGTTTCTTTACAGGTTTTGTAATACTTTTTGCCAGAAAAAAACTCAACCCAACGGCAATCAGAAGAATACCCCCCCCTACAATAATGAAAGTTATGCGTAGTTTCGATACAAATTTCATTTCCTGTGTGAGAGACTTCAGAACAATGAAACTTCCTTTTTCAGTGCTTACGTTTGCAAGGATGGGAAAATACATTGATAAAAAGGTTTCCTTATCAAGGAAGATTTCATGGATTTCAGACTTTTTCTCATAATCCGAAGGCTTCATCATGAAATTAGTTAGTGCCTGCTCTGCCGTCACTGGTAGGGTAGAAGCATGAATTCCATCACTGGAATAGAGTGCTAACTCTACCGCAGAAATATTCTTAAGGCGCAAAAGGATATCTTTATCAATACGGCTTCCAAAAATAACCACACCATGGATTTCGTCTCTGAAAACCACCGGTTTCGCAATCATATGATAAACCGCATCAGCTTCATTAGCAGAAACAAGGAAAATTTTTTCTTTTCGCATGTCCGTACGCCATACATCGACTGCCACAGGTTTTACTGCCAGCTCTTCAAATAAATGGAGGGTTGTTAAATCTACTCCAAATCTACCGGGAAAAGCTTTTGAGAACAGCAAGATACCTTCAGCATTAGTCGCAATAAAGATATCTGCCTTTTTATATAAGGAAAGAAAAGGGAGAATTGACGCCAGTCTCAGATTCGAATCTTTCAGGATTTCATCCTCATTGTGAGCATCCTCAAAGCCAAGGCCATCTCCAGGCACTGAGGCTGTTGAAAGGACGGATCTAAAATGTGCATTGCTGATAGTAAGGGTATCGATGGCATCAATAGCAAATTGTGTCCGTAATTTTTGGAGGTGTCTTAATGCAATATGTGTATTCTCAAATCTCTTCTTGATGTTTTCCTGAATACGTTTTTTTGTGGTTTCCTGAATGATGAATAAAATACTCATCATTGAAAGGCAAACCATAGCTCCCAGTACTATAAACAATTTAGTTTGAAAATTAATCCTACTAACCATCAGTCTTACACCCAGCCGCTGGATATTCCGAGCCATCTTTTCGTTTATGGGGTTTAACCTTAATGGTCTCGCTTATTTCGAGATTTATAACATTTCTCTGCCCGGATTTTATCACTACTTCTTTGGTGGTCCTTGCGGCATTGGGTAACCATGCATTTATCTTGTAAGCACCAAGGGGGACGTCGCGTATCTGGAATGTACCATCTTTATCCGTCACCGCATAAGCTTTGTTCTCCAGAACAGCCACATACGTAATCATTTGAGGATGGATATTACAAAAAACCGTCACAAGGCCGGGCTTTTCAAAAAGCACTGTTTTTGGAGCTTCTGTCCCTTTATACTGGCCAAGGTCAAAACAGTTTACGTGGGAGATAGAAAAGACGTTATGGTATATATCATCATGATTTGGGAACCGGACCTTTTGTCCTGCTACTATTGGCAAGATTTCGGGATAGAAAATTTTGTTTTTTTGCACAATATCAGGTATTTCTCCAGGCGCTTCACTTTTAAAACCTGTGATATAAACGAGTACTCCACTCATATCTTTTTTCTTTTTAAGTTTTCCAAAGAGTTCTTTTTGGAAAACTGTTACATTCCCAGTAATATGCTCCAGATCTGGTGATCCATCGCTTACTGAAGCAAAGACAAAAAGTAATCCCAGGATGGAAAAAGCCATTATCTCTAGACCATACAAAATACCACTCAAATTTCTGCTGCCACAACCTTTCGCTGAAAAGTTCATTCTAAAAAAACCTCCTGTAACAACAATATTTTACACGTTCCCTACGCCGTATAACACGGCATTCCGATCGCAACGGAACATTTTTTGGCGTTAAGGTTATTCCTCAGGTTTCCTAAAAGATCGGAGCCGAGGAGAAGAAGGATGGTGGGTTCTGGAACTGGTGTAAAACCGCCTCTTAGACCTGGAGCACTTATTAAACCTGCCTCTTCCGCGAGCCTTTTCAGATCGAAATACTTGCCGCCATACTTCCACAAGGCTGTCATAAAGCTTTGCGAAACTGCAAAATAACCAAGAAAAAATAAGGCCCTGTTACTGCTGTTGCCTGGTGGAGTGATGATTATGACGAGCCTATATTTTTAATCATTTATTCAAATAGTTATATAATGTGTACGGCAGTAAATCGTTTGCTAAGTTTACTCAATCAATTCCATATTAATAAACTTCCCCGCCGCCGAAGGCGTAGTAGAAAGCTTCTACTGTGCCCTCTATGAGAAGAAAGTTTACTATGGTCATCAGGCTGACCAGCAAGCCAGCCCGGGGCTGCGCCGAGTGTCTGAGGAATTTGATCGAAGATTTCTTGTCGCGTCATGTGATTTTCCTCCCTGTTTTAATAGGGAGGATTCGCACCAATGGTCTCCAAAATGGAATAGATAATGCGTTATGCAACAAAATTGTATATTATTTGTTTAGGAAAGAAATTGACTCAAGTCAAAGAAAAGGGGGTACTTTATACTTAACACGATGCAAATCTCGTGTAATTCTTCTGTGAACTCTATAAGATTTAAACTTTAATTCACAATTCAAGCTTTTGACCCCCATATTTCAGATGCATTTAAGAAAAGGGCAAGTTGGTGCCACTCCAGTGGTTGATTTTTTCTTAAACCGCCCTTTTTGGGGTCAAACATCACTTTAAACCCAAATAACGGAACTATTTTTGGCATTTATCCCTAATTACCAAGCGTTCACCGTGGTCCGACCCCAGTTCACCAGCTCACCCCTGGCACCAAGCTTTTCAAAAGTT
>JAFDJC010000103.1 GCA_019307665.1 Deltaproteobacteria bacterium
GCGTATCTGTCTTCCTGAGTCATTAACATAATATTCGCGCTGTACCGAATATCCGCAGAAAGATAGGATGCCGGCCACGCTGTCACCCACAGCAGCTCCGCGGCCATGCCCCACATGGAGAGGGCCGGTGGGGTTGGCGCTGACAAATTCGACCTGAACCCTTTTGCCTTGCCCGATATCAGAAGCCCCGTATAGCGCCCCCTGGTCATGAACCATTTTTAAATATGGATACCAGGCAGATGGTGTTAAAAAAAAATTAATAAATCCCGGGCCTGCGATTTCGGTTTTTTCCACAATACTGTCCCGATCATCTATGGCGGCAAGAATCAATTCTGATATTTTTCTGGGGGGCATCCTCTGAACAGATGCCATCTGCATGGCAACATTAGTGGAAAAATCGCCATGCGATGCTGCTTTTGGCTCTTCAATTTCCACTTCAGGAAATTCGGATGACGGCAAATCGCCATTTTGATGGGCTTTATCTGCCGCTTCAAGTATCAATTGTTTCAGTCTGTTTTTCATCAATATTTTCCTAAAAAACATTATGGAGCCAATAAAAAACCAATTAATAAAGCCTTTTCATTTTCAAGTCAAGAATCGAATTCCGGGGACAGTATATCTATTTCTTTAAGGAATTTATTAGGAGAAAGCTAAAGCAGAGATGAAATAGATATACTGTCCCCGGAATTCTCCCCGGAATTCGACAAGCGATCTGTCGTTTAATAATACGCTTGCTTTTTAAAAATTATAGTGTAAAATACAGTTAATTATCAATTATGTTAATTAACTGTATTTTGTTATGAGCTATCTATACTTAAGAAAAATCAAATCCTTGTATTTTACATACAATGAAGTTGCAGATACGCTAGAAATAACAAATGATTCCGCGCGCGTCATTTGCTCCAGATATGTTGCGAAAAACCTTCTTATCAGAATAAAAAGAAATGTCTACGCGCTTCAGGAACGCTGGAAATATCTTGATGAAACAGAAATAATGCAGATTGCGAATATCATCCAGGTGCCCTCCTATATTTCACTGACAACCGCCTTGTCTTACTACGGGTATACAACTCAAATTCAACAGAATTATATTGAGTCGATATGTGTGAACAAAACATTTTATAAAAATGTTGATCAGGTTGAATTTAATTACACAAAAATATCAAAGCAGTATTATTTTGATTTCAACAAACTCAACGGTGTCTTTATCGCCTCACCGGAAAAAGCACTTCTGGATGCCCTTTATCTTGCATCCCTGGGCAGATATAGCCTTGATTTTTCAGCCTTGGAAACATCAAAATTTGACAAAGAAAAGTTGCGCGGTCTTTTTACCGGATATCCGAAAAAAACAAATAAACTATGGGGGCGTCATGCATCAGCTTGAACAGCATGAGATATTTGAAATAGAAACGCTTCAATTTATGAAAAGCAAAAGGTTGTTAGATAGTCTGGTATTCGGTGGAGGCACTATGCTAAGGCTTTGCCACGATCTGAAAAGATATTCGGTTTATATGGATTTCTATTTTAAAAAAAAAGAGGATTATGATCTTTATTTCAGTAAAATACAAAATGAATTCAGTAACAATTATACTGTTATTGATGCTTATAATAAATTCAACACAATCCTGCTGGAAATTCGGCATGACCGTTTTCAGAGGAAATTAAAAATCGAAATCAATAAAAAGAAACGTTTTGCTTCCCATAAAACTGCCATTGCCTATTCTTCTTATTCCACGCTTCAAGTCCATGTGGACACGGTTTCCCTTGAAAATATGATGATGAATAAAATTGAAGCGCTTTTGGACAGAAAAGAAATTCGTGATGCATTTGATATTGAATTCTTAATAAGACGAAATATAAAATTTCCTGATGATGCAGACAAAGCAGCCGGTGTGCTTAAAACAATTAAACAATTTAAAAAAAATAATTTCGCCGTGAAACTCGGTTCCTTATTGCAGGTTGAAGAGAGGGAATATTACAGACAAAACCACTTTAAATACCTTGAGCACTATCTGGCGACTATCTGAAAAAAATGAGGCTCTCAAAAATTCCGAGAACGAAATTGCGGAGAATTTGTTAGGAGAGAGCTAAAGCGGAGATGAAATAGATATACTGTCCCCGGAATTCCCCGGAATTAGCTTGAATATGAAAAGACACTTGAAAATCTACTCGGCAAGTTGAAACGTTGAAAACCAAACTTAAGCTTATGAAATTAAACAAATGGTTCCAGTTCATTATATTTTTTTTAATTATCATAACAAACCCAACAATCTGTGATGCCTCAGATAAATCGATTGCATTGCATGAACACTTGCTCCGAGGAATTGAAACCTGCTTTGCCGGGGATTATGATCAGGCATGGAACATATTTGATCAGGTCAATGAAATCGATCCAAATCACCCTTCCAGGGAGTTTTATCAGGCAACCGTACTCTTTTGGCGGAATAATGTGGATCACAGCAATCCCCGCTATGATGCCCAAATCAAAAAGCTACTCCTGCAATGTATGGAAAAATCGAAAAAATGGCTTGAAGAGGATGAGCAAAATATTGATGCACTACATTACATTGGACTGGCTTACACATATCTGGGACGCATAGATGCTCACCGGGGAAAGCTGTATTCCGGGGGAGTAAAAGGAGAGACCGGCCGTAAATATCTGGAAAAAGCAATAGAATATTGTCGGCAAAAAGACTCCAAATCTTCCGGTAATACATCCGGCAATTCATGTAATGTTTGCGAAGATATTTATTTTCCCTATGGCGCATACTCCTATTTTTCAGGAAGACTGCCCAAGTTATTACGACTTTTTAATTTCCTCTGGTTCATCCCACAAGGATCAACGGAAGAAGGTCTCAACGCACTATCCCGCGCATTGGAAAAAGCCTGTCTGCATCAACTGGGGACCCGTACACTTTTAGTGAGCATATACTCCCGCTTTGAAGAAGACCGTATCCAGGATGCATTTGCTTTTTCCAGCCAGCTTATACGGCGATTCCCGGACAATCCCTATCTGGACCTGGAGCATGCCAGGCTTCTCATTTTAATTGGACAATATGGTGTCGCTTCCAAACATGCCGACAGGATTCTCTCAAAGGTTACCCGAAAACAACCAAACTACGATGTTGTGGTTGCGCTGGGCGCCAAGCTGATAATTGTAGAATCCGCGCTTAAAAATCAAAAAATCAAACAAGCCAAGACTCAATTACAAGCAATAAAAAAACAACCTCAGTATCAGAATAATACCCTCACCGCCCGGATTTTTCTCCTTCAAGGACAACTGGCCGACCTTGAGGGGTTACGGGAAGAGGCGATTTCATCTTATCAGAAAGTGGTTGCCTTTGAAGGGCATTTGCAAAACCGGGCTGCAAAGAAAAAAGCCAAAATATACCTGGACAAACCATTTGTCCAAACAAAGTAATGGTCTTCACCCCAAAAACGGACCAATTTCTGGGGGAGACCCCAACCGAGAATGTTTAAAATAACTGTTGCTGTGCGTCGAGAAGATGCAACGAAGTCAAATTGTTTGCAACCCCTAAACCAAAGCCATGTATGGTTTTTGGCAAGGGGCGCCCGAAGAGGAATTCGATCATTCCAGAATCCAGTCCGCCTTTCTCGACAACTATCTTTCGAAGATGCACATCATATCTTATCATTTCAAGGATAGATTTACCTGCTACTCCGTTGATATCCTTTTGGGCCGTGTCCGCAAGCCTCTTAAGCTTTTCATAAGAGCATTTGTCCTGATGTTCTGTGACAAGACTCCACAGGCCGTTGACCTGTGATAAAAGATCTTCTCTGGAAAGGCGGTTTTTTGCATATATCTGTTCAATTTCCCTGGTGTTCCAGCATTTTAACACCCTGCATTCAACCGGCCTGTTTTGATATATACTGCATGAATTGTCCTTTTCATCCAGAAAAAAACATGTCCATGATGTACCCTTTCCCTTAATCTTGATAATGTCTGTGGTGACCGGTACCAGCATGCCTTTCACGTTCTCCCCGTCTTTCACGTTATCATAGGCCGGCTCCCCCTTTCTTATGGTGAACAAGTGTTTTGACGGAATAATACCTTTGTCTATCAGCGGTTTATCTTCCTTGTGAAAGGAAGGGCTGCTTTTTCTGCAACAGGTGCCGCACTGTTTGCACTTTTGAGTCGGTTTGCTTTCAGGCATTTGCAATGAGTTCTTTAACAGGTATGCTGTTTAGTGAAATTTTTCGGATAACACAGCTCCCGATATCATCTAGAAAAACAAAATGTATATTGCTTCCATCCTTTTTTTTATCTTTTTGTAGAGCCTCAAAAATTTCAGCATCGTTTCCCTGAAAACTGACAGGAAGTTTCATGTTTTTGATAAGACCTGATAATCGTTCTGCGCCCTTTGCCGGCAACAGTTCTTCCTTTACTGAAAAATCTGCAGCAATGGCCATACCAATACTAACTGCTTCACCGTGAGGCAAGCCCTTTGTCTTTTCAATGGCGTGTCCGAAGGTATGCCCGAAATTCAACTTTTTTCGTTCCCCTCTTTCTGTTTCATCCCTGTTTACAATTGTGGATTTAATAATTATGGAGTCGCGGACAAGCTTTGTAATCACATCCGTATCCAGCATAAGTGCCTTCTGATATTCTCTTTCAAGAAATGCAAAAAGATCGGCATCGGCAATGGCGGCATGCTTGATGATTTCTGCAATGCCGCATAAAATTTCTTTTTCAGGCAATGTTTTTAACAGTCCTGTATCACAAATGACAAATTCGGGCTGGTTAAATACACCAACCATGTTTTTGAAGCCTTTGAAGTTTACACCGTTTTTACCTCCTACACTCGCATCGACCTGGGACAAAAGCGTAGATGAAACAAAACCGAACTTTAAACCGCGCATATAGGTTGATGCAATAAATCCTGCTATATCGCAAACAATCCCGCCGCCGACACCCACTATGAACGTAGAGCGGTCTGCTTTAAGTTGAACAAGACGTTCATATATAATGGCGGCAGTATCAAGGTTCTTTATCTTTTCACCCTGGCCGATTGTAATGATATCCCATTCAGGAAAATCATTATGGTAATGATGATAAACCGTTTCATCGGTAATAATAACCGCCTTGTCCGCGGTCACATATTTGTTCAGGTTTTTAAGCCGTTCATTAATCAGGATGGTTGACTTGCCCAGTTTCCCGTGGATTTCAACTTTTTCCATTATGGCTCCGGTTTGCAGTCTGTTGAACAGATTATGTGTCGGCCCCTTGGTGAAAAAGTTTGTGAATTGATGCTACCTTTTGGCAGAGGGCTTCAAACTGCTCCGGATAAAGTGACTGTGCGCCGTCGCTCAGGGCTTCATCCGGCATATGATGCACTTCAACCATAAGACCGTGGGCATTTACAGCAACTGCCGCCAGGCTTAATGGGATCACCTGATCGCGGATTCCCGCAGCATGGCTCGGGTCGACTATGATCGGAAGGTGGCTCTCTTTTCTGACAACAGGTATGGCTGAAATATCCAACGTGTTGCGGCTATGATTCACAAAAGTGCGGACGCCTCTTTCACACAAAATAACCCGGGGATTTCCTTCCTCAAGGATATATTCTGCAGCCATAAGCCATTCATCTATTGTCGCAGCCATTCCGCGTTTCAGCATAATCGGCTTCTTCGCTTTGCCGGCCCGTCTCAGGAGGCTGAAATTCTGCATATTTCGTGTGCCGATCTGAATAATATCTGCATATTCTTCCACAAGGTCAAATTTTTCATAGTCCATCACCTCGGTCACCACCGGCATGCCGGTTTCTTCTCGGACTTTTGCCAGTATTTCCAGCCCCTTTTTTCCAAGCCCCTGGAAAGAATAAGGCGATGTTCTCGGTTTAAAAGCCCCTCCCCTGAAAATGTGAGCGCCTGCTTTTCTCACATGCCCTGCAATGGTGAGCGCCTGTTTTTCGCTTTCGATGGCGCAGGGACCGGCCATTATGGCCATGCCGTTGCCTCCGATTTCAGCATCTCCCACCTTTATAATTGTGTTTTCAGGCTGAAACTCACGGCTGACAAGCTTGTAGGGTCTGGTAACCGGAATGACTTCTTTGACTCCGGCAAGGCCTCGAAAATGTGACGCGTCAACAGACCCCTTATTGTGCAGAATGCCTATGGATACTCTGTCTCCGCCGGGTATGTGGCGGGCCATGTAACCTCTTTTCTCTACGACACTTATCACATTGTCTATCTCTTCCTGTGTTGCCAGATGACTCATGACTACCAGCATTAATTTTCTCCCTGTCTATTATCTGTTTCAATACCCCTCAAGCGCGTTTTCTGCAATAACACCACCATTCCGTAAATAATAATACCCAGTGGAAACAGGTAGTATTTCATGCTCTGGTCAATGTTAAGCTGAGCAGCAATACCGCCGGGATGAAAAAGTATAAAGGCGGCCAAAAGGAAAAAAGGGATGTCATACCATTTGTTTCGTGTCATACACCAACCCTGGGCAAAACACTCGAATGCCGACATCCCGATAAGGGCCATTCCAAACAGGAGCAGCGCCTCAGGCCAGGTATTTATATTGTGGAGAATCAAATCCGGGTTGAATACAAACATGAATGCAATTATCGACGTTCTTATGTCATATAAAAATCCCTGAATGCCTGTAGGTATAGGTTCGGATTCTGCGATGGCAGACGCTGCATATGCAGCAAGGCCTACCGGCGGGGTATCATCTGCCAGTATGCCGAAATAAAAACAGAAAAGATGAGCAGCCATAATCGGTATGATGTAGCCATATGCATTGCCCACATCAACAATAATCGGCGCGGTTAATGACGCCATCACAATATAAGTCGCTGTTGTGGGGAGCCCCATTCCGATCATGAGACTGGCCATGGCCGTGATCAGCAGCAGCAGGAAAATATTCCCCTGGGCAAGGTTTTCAACGATTCCGGATATCATCCCGCCGATTCCCATATTAACAACGCCTACGATGATACCCGCAGCAGCACAGGCTAACGCCACCGCCATCATGTTTTTTGACCCCTGGATCAGCCCGTTTACGATGACACGCCCTCCGTTGACAATTCCGGCACGCACACCTTTTTTATTCGATATGGCATTGCGGACTTCCTGGTATATAATAATGACGAACAGGAGGGTAATAGACCTGAATGCCGCAAGCTCCGGAGAATGACGCAAAACCACGAGTTCATACAGCAGCATGCTGATCGGTATGAGATAATGCGCCCCGTTCTTCAAGGTTTCAAAAAACCTTGGGATATCTTCAGGGGGCAAACCCTTAATGCCCAGTTTCGACGCTTCCAGATGCGTAATGCAGAAAAGTCCAAAATATGAAACAAACGCCGGAATGGCGGCGGCCTTGACGACATAAAGATACGGAACGTTCACATATTCGGCAATAATAAACGCCGCTGCACCCATAATCGGCGGCATTAGCTGGCCGTCCGTACTCGATGCCACTTCAACGGCCGCTGCTTTTTTGGCTGGATAGCCGATTTTTTTCATTAATGGGATTGTAAAGGGACCGGTTGTGACAATATTAGCAATACTTGAACCGGATATGAGTCCGGTGGCGCCACTGGCCATAACTGCAGCTTTTGCAGCCCCTCCTTTATAGCGCCCAAGAAATGACAGGGCAATATTTGTGAAAAACCTTCCGGCACCTGCTTTATCCAGAAGGGCTCCCAAGAGAACAAACAGATATACGATGGAGGAAGATACACCCAAAGGAATTCCGTAGATACCTTCCGTAGACAGCGTAATGTTGCTCATATACCTGTTCAGGGAAACACCTCTAAATGCCAGCACTTCGGGCATGTAAGGTCCGAGAAATGCGTAAGCGGTGAACAGCATGGCTATAATTGAAAGTGCGGGACCGATGACACGTCTGGTGGCCTCCAGCAGAAGAATCACCAAAACGCTGCCGAAGATAAGATCACGGGTTATGGGGATGCCGGCCCGCATTGAGATCCCTTCATAGTCAAAAAGCAGGTATAGTGCTGCCAGAGCGCTCAACACCGCAAAAAGATAGTCGATAAAGGGAATCCGGTTGATGACGGCAAGAAAGCCAAAAAATTTCCTCGGTTTCTTCAGGCATGGGTGTACCAGAAAAAGAAGCGAAATGGCAAAGGCAAGGTGAATGGCCCTCTCCTTTGTACTTTCAACGATGATAAAATCGGCCAGCGCCAGTTGAAAAAGCGCCCATGATATGGCGATAAACGCCACCAGGTAGAATTCAAAGGGGCGCAGGTTTCGAATAGCACCGGTTTCGGCTTTCAGCAGTTCATCAGCTGGTTCTCTCTGTTTTTTAGTAAAAAAACCCAGTATCATCTCCTCATAGCTACTTTTGATTCACATTAATTGTGGAGATTATTACTAAAATTCAGTGCATCGTCAACACTTTATTCCATTTTATTCCACTGGACTTTCCCCAATTTTTTTTCACGGTTTTAAAAAAAAGGGAATAACAAATTAAAGGGTTTAGTGCGAACAAGATCTGAATAGTATTAAGAACATAAGGAACAGGGCAAGAACAACAACTCCCAAGGTTAAAATTTGTGACCGGAAAAGACTTTGCAGCATATTATTATATAAAACCATAGTTCCGGTTAGGTGCACTTGTGCGCTTTCACCTTCTTGTTAAAGACTTTGTTTATGTTTCTTATATAGATTTGTCTACTATAAACTTTAACATTCCATAATCAAGCCTGAATGCTGATCTTTGCTGGTAAAAAATTGTCTGTGTCAAATAAAATGAAGGAAAGACGAAATTTAACGTTTTATTGCACATGGTTATAGAATCTATACCAAAAAATACTTTTGGCCTTCCTGTCTAACGCGGCCTTCATTTTTTAGCTTGTCAAGGTGACTTGAAAGGATACCGGTCCCTGGAAATATGAACAATGCCTGGTTACGAAATAAGGTCGGCAGAAGATCGTGAAATGTATTTGGGGTTTTTGACAGAGCTGATACTATCCGTTTCTCACGGCTTATTATTTTCCTCTTGATTTCTGAAAGTACTTCATACGGATTATAAATTAATTCCCCATGAGAAGGGAGTATTAGATCAATTTCCAGGTTTTGATATTTTTCTAAACTTTTAAGGTAACCCTCAACACCTCCCGATCTGCTATTGTAAAAAGGTATTTCCATTCCCACCATATCACCCACAAATAATGCCCGCAGATTCGACTCATAAAGCGAAATATGGCCTGGATGATGGCCTGGAGTATGAAGGACTTCGAAAACATAGTCACCACAGTCTATGGTATCGCCCTCAACAACGGTCCGATCTGATTTTGCTTCACTGATTGGGCAAAACGCTTCATAAAATTCCAACACATCAAAACTTTGTTCGGGGAAATGCCGTGATACAAGATCTGATTCAAAAATATGGTTGAGTCTCTTATTGTCTGACAGATACTGCGCATCCTCTTCGTGGTCTACAATGATGATATCAGGATTCAAAGACTTGAAATGTGCGATGGCACCCATGTGATCTGCATGAGTGTGAGAAATAATTACTGTGTTGATGTCGGAAATGTTAATCCCATCTTCTTCTAAGAGATCGGTTGTCAGTTTAATATTCTGTTCTCCGCCTCCACCGACATCGATGCATGTGAAGCCGTCCGGATCACGGATTGCAATAATACTTGCTGTATCAACAAATCCTTTTTTTTCAACGAAAAGAAAGTGAAAATTCCTAAATAGTTCCATAATCAGATCTCCTTTTTTAAAAAAAACAATTAGCTACAACAAAGCTGATCAGAAGTAAATATTTAAAAAACCATGTCAGCCAAACACAAATAAAAAATAGTTTGCATTTATATAATTTGTGTGTCAACTAAATAAAGGCAGCTCTCTTAAATGAACTTATGGATCATCTGAAATTATTTTTTAAAGGAAGGCTTAAACATGACTTTTGATAACTGCATCTGCT
>JAFDJC010000313.1 GCA_019307665.1 Deltaproteobacteria bacterium
TCCTAATTCAATTTCTGAGAATAACTTATGATGAATTAACTGTTGTTCCTCCTCAGAAGGGACAACAATTGATATTCCTTTAGAAACAAACGGTTTTTTATAAAAGTCTGCCGCCATAGTGAGTTTGGTGCCCATTAAACCCATATTTTTTAAATCCATTTTTTGAGCTTTGCTGCATGTCTCCTCGACGATGCTCAAAAGGGGTATAGGGGATTTTGATTCTATTTCATCAAAAACGATATGCGGTGTGTTGGATGCAATTACAGCGAATTCCGCACCCGCTCGATGAATAGAAGATATTTTTTCTAATAGCCACCCTGAAAGTCCGGGCCAATTCTTGGTTTCAACAAATTTCATAAGTGCATTCATGTTTGCACTGTAAATAATAATTTCCGGGTAGGCCATCTCAACATATTTTTCATTGAATGCCGCAATTATTTCTTTGTAATAATCAACAGTTGACTCTGGGCCAAGGCCCCCAATTATTCCGATTGTTTTCATGAATGTTTCAACCCCTGTTTTTTTGCCATAACGTGGAAGTGAGCTGCGGGCTTGACAAGTTGCAAGCGGGCGCGGATTTTAGCCCGTCTGCGTCCAGGCACAGGTGGACGCTCGGCATAGGCGTGATCTTATGGGGTGAAAGACCCCCGGCGACCCGATTGTGTTTAAACTTTTGATATTGCAGTTATTAAAAAATAGGAGTGGGAAACCTCACTCAGGTTGCCAAACTAATCGAAAGCCGACATCGGGGTCACGGTCTCCTTGAGAATCGTGATAACGAACAGCCGATCTACAGCGGCTGGCATCGCTTTCCCAACTACCACCCCGTCCGACGCGAAGCGAGCCTGTCGTAGGGCCTTTGGGGTCCTTTAAAGAACTCTTTGAGTAGTGTTTGTCACTGTACCTGTCCTGACACCATTCCCAAACATTTCCATGCATATCATAAACACCCCATGCATTTTTTTTAAGTTTAGCAACAGGATGAGTCTTTCCCTCAGAATTTCCATTAAACCATGCATATTGACTCAAATCGTCAGCGTCGTCGCCAAAACAGTAGGTTGTGTCAGAACCGGCTCGTGCGGCATATTCCCACTCCGCTTCGGTAGGCAGGCGATACGCATTAGTTTTTTCCTTCTTGTTAAGTCTTTGAATAAACTCATTAACATCATCCCAAGCAACTTGTTCAACCGGTCTTTTTCGATCCTTCAAGCTGCTTGGGTTGTCTCCCATTATGACAACCCATTGCGCCTGGGTTACCTCATATTCACCGATATAAAAGGGCCTGCTAATTATAACTTTGTGCTGTGGGAATTCATCCTCAAAAGCATCCTCAAAATTCTTATCTGCCCCCATCATAAATGACCCGGCAGGAATCAAGACAAACTCCATTCCGATACTGTTTTTTATGATTTTTGGACCGCTATTGGAAATGCTTGGAAAACATAAAAAGCATAAACAAAACAGGAAAAAGCATTCTTTTTTCAACAATTTTCTAACCAATTTTATCCTCCAAATATAATTAAACACGAAGTGATCTTCCCCTCAAAATGTGGCCTACTTTCCTTATTAGCTTATCAGTTGTTCAAATTCAAGAGGAGAACAGTATTTCAACGCTGGGTGTAAACGATTTTTTGTTATAAAAATGCGGGATGTATCCTTTGACTAAATTCTTCAATTCAAAAAGACATGGGGTCAGAAGATCTGGCCCTCTTGTTTTCATTCTTTAGTTGACCTTGACGATGCCATTTAACGATGAAGTCAGGGGCAGCCAGAGCTTCCACAGACTTCAATAAAAACAGTAAATTTCAAATTTACAAGAAACTGCCAAACCTTAGAGGTTATATGTCACTATCTACCGGCGTTAAACTGGGAGGCCAGACGGTCCAGTGATTCACCATCGACACGTTGAACCGTCCATTCGTCCATCGGTTTAGCCCCGATCGAATTGTAAAATTTAATTGCCGGTTCGTTCCAGTCTAGTACCCACCATTCAAATCGACCGCAACCACGCTCTCTCGCAAGATGAGCTAAGTAAGAGAGCATGACTTTACCAAATCCTTTGCCGCGCATCTCAGGCTTTACGAACAGATCTTCGAGATAGAGACCCGGTTTGCCGAGGAAGGTGGAGTAATTATGGAAAAACACTGCAAAGGCTACAGGCACGTTCCTGTAATACCCATGCACCACTTCCGCAGAGGGGTGCTTACCAAAGAGTGTCTCTTTAAGAGCTTCTTCAGTAGCAACCACTTCATGAGAGAGCTTCTCGTACTCGGCAAGCTCTTTTATAAAAGACAGAATCAGAGACACATCTGCAAAAGACGCTTTGCGAATCTTAAAATCTGAAATTGGAGTGCTAATTTCCATAATCAAGTGCCTGAACTCTCGGTGATACATAACGCCTGGCATGAGAGGCGCGCGGCTTTTACGCGTCCTGCTCAATGCCAATGTTATCCGACAAATTGTTAATATTGACAACCCGCACTAAGATGTGTATTAATACACACTGTGGATGGTCGGAAAATTATCAAGATACTCAAGCAAAATGGGTGGTACGAAATCGCAAAAGCTGGCTCTCACACCCAATTCCGGCATCCAGAGCGCAAAGGGCGTGTTACCGTTCCACATCCCAAAAAAGACATACCGGTTGGCACATTAAAAAGTATCGAGCGCCAGTCAGGTATCAAATTCAGTTGAGGTATTACCATGGCGAACTATATTGCTATCGTTCATAAAGAAGCCAAATCAGATTTCGGCGTATCGTTTCCAGATTTTCCCGGATGCATCACCGCTGGGAAAAATATTGATGAAGCTAAGGATATGGCCCAAGAGGCTCTCACCCTTCATATCCAGGGCATGCTCGAAGACGGCGAACAATTGCCCGGCCCCTCCAGGCTCGAAGAAATCATGAGCGATCCTGATTACGTCAATGCAATCGCTTTTTTGGTCGTTTCAGTACCTGATGCCAAACCCCGCACGGTTAGAGTGAATGTTACCGTGCCTGAAATGACACTAAAACAGATCGATGCAGCTGCTAAAAAACGAGGTATGTCCAGATCGTCATTCTTAGTTCATGCCGCACAGAATGCCATTCAATCTATCCAGCCCGACGCATCTGCTTAGGGAAAGAGGTCAAGTCTACATTTGACCCTCATTAATATTTCCCCGCTAGCTACATGTATGTTTTTACTTTTTCAGCTATATTTTTAGACCTCGAAGCTCTCTGAAGATAAGCCAAAATCAACGTTTTACTCTTCTCTTTTAACATCAATGGTCAAGCATAGACTTGACCCCTTTCCAAAAAGCATCAACGCCCCAACGGGCTCTGGCTTTGGAAAGTACGCTGTGATTAGGAATCTCATCATCCAAATCATAGCCCAAAAACCACAACCAGTCTAAACGTACAGGAATGGTTGCCATCAGTTCTCTTTCGGAACGGACATTGTAAAAGATCAAAAGCTACATCATCTTAAGGAGAACCGGCGGCGGAACAGAAACATTGCCGTTAATACCGTATTTGCCTTTGACGCTTCTGTA
>JAFDJC010000314.1 GCA_019307665.1 Deltaproteobacteria bacterium
AAGAGCTAGGTGTAACCGATTATCTACTCAAACCAATCAAATGGTCCGATTTGAAGGACGCGGTTATGGCTGCCCAGAGTCGCAAAGATTCCGCACCCGCGGAGCGGCCCCGGGTTACAAAACCCGCTGATCGGGAAGAGCTAACTCCCTCGCATATCCTGCTCGTTGAGGACAATGAGCAAAACCGGATGCTTATCCAGATATTTCTGAAAAAAACACCATACACATTAGATACCGCAGAAAATGGTAAAATAGCCGTGGAAAAGTTCAAGGCTGATCAATATAATCTTGTACTCATGGATATTGAGATGCAAGTTATGGACGGCTACATAGCAACAAAAGAGATCAGAAAATGGGAAGCGGAAAACCAGGCCATGCCGACACCAATCATTGCCCTATCCGCTCACGCACTTGTGGAGCATAGACAAAAAAGTCTTGATGCCGGATGCTCAGCCCATCTGTCAAAACCGATCAAAAAAGCGGATCTGTTGAAAGCTATAGAAAAATATGCTCTCAAGAGCAAATTAGAGACAGCCACATGAGAGGCTGAAAAATGGCGGATACTCTTAATCAGCCGTACATGTTGGCTTCGGTATCCTCACTTTTATCTTGATTTTTTATCAATATTTACGGAGGAGGAAAGAAATGAAAAAGATTCGACAGGCAGCTAAACCCGTTAGTCTTTTCCTGACAATTTTCATGCTTCTGATGTCAGTTCCTTATCAATCCGCTTTGGCAGCAATGATCGGAACAGAGACCATGATTGATATTGCTCGAGGTCAGGAAGCGCGCGAATATGTCAATACCATGCTGGTGCGTGAGGATGTACAAGCTACGCTCATAGGCCATGGTATTGATCCGAGGGAGGCAAAAGCACGCGTTGACAGCCTGTCAGATGCTGAAGTTGTACGGCTGGTCGACAAGATCGAACAGCTTCCAGCAGGCGGAGACATTGGAATTGTTTCCGCCTTGATCATCATCTTGCTTCTCGTTTTGATATTAAAGTTGACTTAAAAAAAGTGAAGCTCCCCGCCCTTTATTGCGGGGGTTCTGCCTAACGGCAGTGCTTCGCGGCGGGGAGCAGACCGGTCAAAATTTTATAGGATGTTTATTGATTGAAGATCCCCCTCGTGAGCAATCCGGGCCAAAAATAAGATCCTTGCGATATAGAATCAGCAAATTGCAGAACGGTTTTATTCTGCTGCTCCTGAGCATTTTTCTAATATTCTCAGGATGCAGCGGTGTTCTGCTTCGGGATTGGCCGCAGTCTCATGAATACATTCCTGACAGGTATGTATTGAACTCGGTGCTGTTTTATCCTCAAAAAGCCTATCAATGCGGCCCTTCAGCGCTTGCCATGGCACTTGAATGGAGCGGTGTTCCATCCAATCCCGAAGCACTGACGCCCGAAGTATTCACGCCTTCGCGCAAAGGCAGCCTTCAATCGGCGATAATTGCTGCATCCCGTCGGCACGGCAGGGTCGCATATCCTGTTTCCGGACCGGATGCCCTGCTTGCAGAAATATCAGCCGGGTATCCAGTCATCGTTCTTCAGAATCTTGGCCTTTCCTGGTTTCCTACCTGGCATTATGCTGTTGCTATCGGATATGACCTTCGCAAAGGTGTGATGGTCCTCCACTCCGGGACTACCCCCCGAAAGCAAATTTCCCTCAAGGTTTTTGAATACACCTGGGCACGAAGTGATCACTGGGGTTTACTTGTGCTCCCGCCATCACAGCTGCCTGCAACGGCGACAGAACATGAATATATCTCCGCTATACTTGGTCTCGAGAAAACTGGTCAATGGAAAGCAGCGGTCAAAGGGTATGTAACCGCCTTAAACAGGTGGCCTGATAGTCTGCTCGCTCATATCGGCTTAGGCAACAGCTATTACACACTGGGCGATCTCGAATCTGCAAAAAAGACATTCCAAGAGGCAACCCGCCGGCATCCATCCGAAGGATCGGTATATAATAATCTTGCCGAAGTTCTAAGGAAGCAAGGTAAAAATCAGGAAGCCTTAAAAGCCGCCTACAAAGCGGTGGAGCTGGGTGGACCTTTGGCTAATGAATATCAGAAAACCCTTGAGGAAATTCAGGCCTTAAACCCTACGATAAAGAATTGATTGCTTGTAGCTATTCAGCCACTAAGGCACAAAGGAAGTAAATATATTCAATAATCTTAGTGTCTTAGTCCCTTTGTGGCAAGGCAACTGACCAGTTGCAATTGTTTTGCAAACTTTATAATATGATTTCCGTACAATGATCCAACAAAGGAGCAAAGATCTTCTCTGCGATTTTTTCAAAATCTTTATCAAGGGGATCGGTTTTGCCAAAGCAAAGCTCAAAATATGGATCCTCGGACTCTCCCCGTGAAAAATCGCTCCCAATCCATTTCTTTTGTGCAAAATTTAACGCAGCCTGTCCAGTTTGATTTTTTATCAGCACCTTTTGAGCATATTCAAAGGATGATTCAGGGAAAAAATGCAGCGGTTCTGACATTCCCTGCCAAAAGAGTTCGAGAAGATTTTTTAGAACATATTTGGAGTTTGTTGCGGAAGCAAATTCCCAGGCAGTATCTTTACATATCAGAAAACTTTTGGCAGGATATTTATCTTCATTCAATACATTAATAATAAGATGATATATCCATGTATTTAATTGGTATTTCGATTTTGTATTTGCATATCTTATCTGTATAAGACCGTGCTCATGGATATCAGTAAGGCGGCCAAAAAGATTATAACCAGCAATGTCAAGGTCAATGTCAAGGTCATCAAAAGGTTCGCCTTTTATCTGTTTTTTTGTTTTTCTGACAAAAGCTTCCGCATCCACGCTCATTTCATTGAAGACATAGTCGCCGACGTTGCCGTGGGGAAGTTGCCCCATGGCTTTTTGAAGGAACAGGGAATTGTTCAGATCAGATCCGGAAAGTCTGTTTTCCACAAGATCCTGCCCAATCATGTACTTTTCCAGATTGTCTAAACTGAATTTTTCCCTTTCATCTGATGCTGGTATTGTATCATAAAGGCAAATTCCAAGGCGTTTTTCAAGGAGAAACCTGGCAGGATTGCCGAAAAAAGCGCATAAATTATCAATTGCCAGTTTTTTCCATTCCTGGTTCGGCTCGGTCAGTTTGGCTGAAATCAAAGAGGGAATTTCTTTATGGTCATCATATATGTTGCGTCTGGCAATAAAATTCTCCCGGGAATAACTGAACAGCTTGCTGTTTACTTTATAATATTCAGGGGAAAATGCTTGAAGTCTGTGAAGTGTCACCACGCACTCCTCTGAAAGACCGAATCCTTCTTTAATATAATCAATGAGTTCGCTTACAAGGACTGATGGAGGGATCAGGGAGTTATCCTTGATGCTCTGACCCACATAGCTGATATAGAATTTTTTTCTGGCTGATACCAGGGCTTCGAGGAAGAGATACTTGTCGTCATTTCTTCTGGACCGGTCTCCAATCCTGGGATTTATTTTCATCAGATCAAAGCCAAGTGTTTGCGATTCC
>JAFDJC010000004.1 GCA_019307665.1 Deltaproteobacteria bacterium
TAAGACACTGGGTGTTTGCCGTACCCATTGCAACCATACCGAAAGCAAGACCTGCCAGATGAAAATACGGAAAACCTGAACATAGAACGTCAACTCCCAATTCGAAATTTACCCACTCCCGTGCGTGCGTATGGTTTGCCACCATGTTGGCGTGCGTCAGAACAGTACCCTTCGGCATTCCGGTTGTACCGCCTGTATACTGGATCAGGCATGTGTCTCCGGGATCGATCTTGATATCAGCAGACAGAGGTTGTTGCCCTTCGAGAGCCTTGTTAAAAGATAAAACATCTTTTCCCGAAATCGGCATGATTTTGCCTTTTGGGATTTTTTTCAAGAGATTGCCCAATATTCTTTTTAAAACCGGGAGATAGTTACCAACATTTGCAACTATAATATTTTTCAGGCCCGGAACCTTGTCCTTTATTTTATAAAGGCGCTCTTCAAACAAAGTGTCCATGATCACGACCGCACTTGCGCCTGAATCGTTTATCTGGTATTCCATCTCCTTTGCCGTAAGAAGAGGAGATATGCCTGTTACTGCACATCCTGCGCGAAGGGCGCCTGCAAGGGCTATGGGATATTCCGGGATGTTCGGAAGATTTATGCCAACCACATGCCCTGTGCCGAATCCTTTTTCTTTAAGAAAAGAAGCAAATTTTAATGACAAATCATCGAGTTCACGAAACGTCAGTGTCGCGCCCATGTAATGCAGTGCCGGTCTTTCAGGGTTTAAGACCAGACCTTCCTTTAAAATATCCACAAAGGTTGCATCAGGAATAGGAAGCTGTTGTTTTACGCTTTCATCATATGAGCTTATCCAGGGTTGTTCTATACGCATGTCCGCCATAACCGGCCTCCTTCTGTTGCAGTGAAAAATTAATGTAAAACTTCACGGAGTGCAGTCCGAATTTAATCTTTTCCTGCACCCTGCACCCTGACAACTGCACCCTATAAACAATTACTACATTCCCATGAACTTTGCCGCAATACCCTTCATAACTTCATTTGTTCCTGCAAATATTGACAGAACACGGACATCCCTCTTTGCCCTGACTATTGGATTAGACTCGAGCATAGCTGACTCTCCACAAATATCCATGCACCTGTCGGCAATTCGATTGACCATATCGGTAGTCCAGTATTTTGCCATGGATGTTTCGATTACAACATTCTTCCCTTCCATATGGTCGGCACACAGTTTCTCCATAAATGTTCTTCCCAGCTTTACTTCTGTCGTCATTTCAACCAGGGCAAACTGAATTGCCTGAGATCTTACAAGAGGTTTTCCTTTTACCACAATCTTATTACAATAATCGACCGCAAACTCCATAATGCGTTCAGCAGCAAATACAGCACCCAGGGTACACATAAGGCGTTCCTGCTGAAGTTTCTGCATCAGGAGGAGAAACCCTGATCCGTGTTCACCAAGCCGATTGGTTTTCGGTATCCGACAGTCGGTAAAAAAAAGCTCTGCCGTATCCTGAGAGTGCCATCCCATTTTATCGAGCTGCCTGCCCCTTTTAAAACCCGGAGTGCCGTCATCTATTAAATACAATGACACTGCTTGATGCTTGTTTTCTATTGACGGATCTTTTGCGGCAATTATCAGAAGGTCGCAGATAATGCCGTTGGATATAAAGGTTTTGGAGCCATTAATAATCACCTCATCCCCTTCTGCAACGGCTGTCGTCTTCATGCCTGCCACATCGCTGCCGGCATCAGGTTCGGTCATCGCAAGCGCTGTAATTATATCACCTGAAACGCATCCTGGGAGATATTTCTTTTTCAGTTCTTCTGATGCAAAAGCATCGATATACGGAACAACCACATCGCTGTGCAGGGTTGCAGCGAGGCCACTGTGCAAGGTACGGGAAAACTCTTCAGCGACAATAACCGAATATAAAAAATCCCCTCCTATCCCGCCGTATTCAGGAGAAACAGATGTACTGAGAAAACCCGCCTTTCCCATCTTCTGCCATGCGCTTTTAGGAACAATATGATCTTTTTCCCATTGGTCGACGTTCGGTGTTATCTCTTCTGCAAGGAAGGAACGTAAGCTCTCACGAAACTGATTATGTTTTTCTGTATATTGCAGGATATCCATGTTTTCCCTCCCCTACTTTATCTTCCCTATCACCGCCTCGCCAATAAGGTCTTTTTGGGCTTCCCGGTTGCCGAAGCAGAGTTCTGCTATTTTAGCGTCCCTGTAAAAACGCTCGACTTCAGATTCTTTCATATACCCATAGCCGCCGAAAAGCTGTATGGCTTCATCCGCTACCTCAACGGCTATTCTCGCCGAAGACATCTTTGCCATGGAAATAAGGGTTGCATCCGGCTTACCGTTATCAAAGCTCCAGGCAGCCTTATAGGTGATTAATCTGGCAAGCTCCACCTTTGTCGCCATGTCTGCTATTTTATGTTTTATAATCTGAAACCGGGCAAGTTTTCTATTAAACTGTTCTCTCTGTTTGACATAATCGATGGCCCGGTCTATTGCGCCCTGAGCTATCCCAAGGGCATGGGCTGCCGTCAGTATTTTAATTTCATTTAAAAATGCATCTGTCTGAGAAAGACCTTTTCCTTCTTTTCCCACCAGATTTGCAACCGGCACTTTAACATCTTTAAAAGTAAGTTCAGAGGTCTTCATCATGTTAAGACCGAGTTTCTCGCCCGAATCTTTCACTGTAATGCCGTCGCAATCAGCCTCGACAAGAACCATGCTCAAATTTTTTAAAGGGTCTTCATCTTGTCCGGTTTTGCAGAGTACAATGTAAAACCCTGCTGATCCGCCGTTTATAACATGTGTTTTTTTTCCATTTATGACCAGGGCATCGCCATCCGGTATTGCCGTCGTATTTATAGACGACATGTCAAGTCCAAAGTCTGTCTCGGAAAATGCAATGCCTGAGAGCATATCTCCCTCGGTGACCTTGGCGAGGTATTTCTCTTTCAGACCATTTTCAGCAAACCGAAAAACAGCTTCAGACCCCAAGCCTGACAGTGTCAGTACCATCCCCATAGTGGAATCTTTTCTGCATAGCTCTTCTGCGATAAGACATCCGTCCAGAACCCCGAGACCACCTCCAGAATATTCCTCAGCAAACTGTATTCCGATAAATCCAAGATCTGCTGCTTTCTTCCATATTTTTTCAGGATATTCCCGCTTTTCTTCAAGCTCCAGTGTAAATTCCTTGTCAAACTCGCCTTTGGCAAAATCCCTGGCAGCCTTCTGAATTTCCTTTTGTGATCGATTCAGCTCAAACATTGTTACTCCTCCACACCGGATAAACCGGAAAAGTTAAAACCCCATAAACTTAGCCGCTATCTGCTTCATTATCTCATTTGTTCCCGCAAAGATTGACATCACACGTACATCCCGCCACCCTCTAATGACAGGGCATTTTTCCAGAATCCCATATTCTCCGAAAAGATCGACACACCTGTCTGCAACCCTAGTAACCATATCGGTTGTCCAGTATTTAGCCATTGATGTCTCGACAATTATCTGTCCGCCTTCCATATGATCTGCAATAAGCTTGTCGAGAAATGTTCTGCCGAGCTTTACTTCTGTTGACAGCTCCACCAGAGCGAACTGAACCGCCTGGGATCTTGTAAGCGGCTTTCCTGAAACAACAGTATTCTTACAAAAAGGAATCGTCCTTTCCAGAATGCACTCAGCAGACGCTACAGCCATTATTGCTACTATGAGGCGCTCCTGTTGAAGCTTTTCCATGAGCATAACAAAACCGGACCCTGCTTTACCGATTCTGTTCTCACGAGGAATTCTGCATTTTGAAAAAAACATTTCAGACGTATCCTGGCTGTGAAGCCCCATTTTAACAAGATGTTTTCCTTTTTCAAATCCAGGTGTTACGGATTCTACAAAAAAAAGAGACAGGGCCTGGTGAGGATTTTTTTCATTTGGATCTTTTGCCGCAACAATGACAAGATCGGAATTTATTCCGTTTGTGATAAATGTTTTTGAACCGTTTATAATAAACGAATCCCCATCCTCTTCTGCTGTAGTCGTCATCGAAGCAAGGTCGCTTCCTGCATCCGGTTCAGTCATGGCAATAGCGGTTATGATATCCCCGGAAACACATCCGGGCAGATACTTTTGTTTTTGCTCTTCTGAAGCAAAAGCCTCGACATATGGAACAACTATGTCACTGTGAAGGGGTGCGCCAAGACCGGAATGGTTGGTTCTCGATATTTCCTCGATCACTATTGTCGAATGTAAAAAATCTCCACCGATCCCACCATATTCTGCGGAAAGCGCCGGGCACAAAAACTTTTCATCCCCCATCTTTTTCCATACTTCCCTGGGTACTATATGATCTTTTTCCCATTGTTCTATATGCGGTGTGACTTCGGTTTCAAAAAATGACCGAAGTCGCTCCCGGAACTGTTTGTGTTTTTCCGTGTATTTTAAAATTTCCATAGAACTTCCATATTAAATAGGTCCGGGACGGATTACTCCGTCCCGGAAAGATTTTTTGCTAGGAGTTATATTTGCCTATAATAGAAATACTGCATATATTTTGGAATGGAAAGCCTCCCAGGTTATGGGTCAGACCATATTTTGGATTTTCGATCTGTCTTTCACCCGCCCTTCCATGGAGTTGCAGATACATCTCATAAAGCATTCGAAGCCCGGATGCCCCGATGGGGTGACCGAAACATTTAAGACCTCCGTCAACCTGGCATGGCAATCCACCGTCAAGATCATAAAAGCCGTCCATGACATCTTTTACCGCTTCTCCTCTTTTAGAGATATGCAGATCCTCCATTGTTACAAACTCGGTGATTGAAAAGCAGTCATGAACTTCCATCATGCTGATCTCTTCCCTGGGATTTTTAATACCTGCCTCTTCATACGCTTTAATACTGCATTTTGTGGTGGTCATAAAGTGATCACCATCCCATTCATTGTAGCCCATTTCCTCACCGCTTGATAGAGAGAGCTGCAATGCCTTTACACTTAGAAAATCTTTTTTGCCCAGTTTTTTTGCGATTTCAGGCGTTGTGATAATTGCACATGCTGACCCGTCACTTACACCGCAACAATCAAACAAACCAAGTGGATGGGCAATGATCGGTGACGCCATTACCTGGTCTTCCGTTACCTTTTTTCTCAAGTGAGCTTTGGGGTTTAAAAGACCATTGTCATGACTTTTTACTGATATATGGGCTATAGCCCTTTTTAAATCCTGGTCAGACACTTTATATTTTGCCGCATAAGCACTTGCAAGCTGAGCAAACGAACCGGGAGCTGAAAGATTCGGCCACCATTGCCAGGAAAGTGATCCGGCTCCTGACCCCGGCGCAGGCAATCCACCGTAGCCTGTATCTTTCAGTTTTTCAACGCCAAGTGCCAGACAAATATCATAGGCGCCTGACGCAACAGCGTAACATGCGCCTCTGAATGCTTCGGTACCTGTGGCACAGTAGTTCTCCACTCTTGTCACCGGAATCATCGGCAGGCGAAGAGTCGTTGACAGCGGCATGCCTGTCTTACCCACGTTGACTTCTTCAAGGCAGGTTCCGAACCAGGCCGCGCCGATATCCTTCTTTTCTATACCAGCGTCGGCAATGCATTCCTCAAAGGCCTCTACCATGAGCTCCTCGCCGCCCATATCCCAGCGTTCGCCGAATTTGGTACATCCCATACCTATAATTGCTACTTTATCCTTTATTCCTGTGGCCATGGTTGGTCCCTCCTATTTCTTCAGATTAAACAGCTTTCCAATAAGCTGGGATTTCATAACATCACCTTCTATTGCAAGCTTTCCTGATGAAAATGCCTGCATCGGATCGAGCGCACCAGTGATAAGCTTTACAAAATCTTCATCCCCGATCTTCAAGGTGCAGGTCGGCTTGCCGGCAGTTCCCGGCTCTACTTTGCACTGGCTGTCCTTTACCGCGACAATCCAGTCGCCGCCTTTAGGGCCTGAAACGATATACTGGAATACAACATCTACGCCTCCTGCAGCATCTGCATTAAACGAATCAGGCATCATTTCGAAAATCGCTTTTGGATCAAGGTCTCCGCCCTCATCTCCTGAATCTGCCGGCTCGTCGTCGGAAGGGGGTGCCACAAGGGCAAAGATTGCAGTATTAAGGTCTGCCATCTCTTTTGCGCCTTCCATGTCGTTTATCTTTTCAAAATTTTCATGAATCATTTCAGGGGTCGGAGTATTTTCCTGGTCACCGAGTTGAACACCTTTGCCGGTATATACCGCGGCACGGTTGAAATAACCGAGCCCGGCATTAAAAACCTGCCCTGAGTCCTTGCACTCATCACTGCAGAGATATAACACCATGGGTGAAACAAATTCAGGCTTCATCTTCTCAAACATATCCGGCGGCATAATATCCTCGGTCAGTCTTGATGCAGCCAGAGGGGCGATTGTATTCACCTTGATATCGTATTTAGCGCCTTCGATTTTAAGAGTGTTCATGAGTCCGACAAGTCCGAGCTTGGCTGCAGAATAATTGGTCTGACCGAAGTTGCCGTAAAGCCCGGCTGCGGATGTGGTCATGACAATTCTGCCGAATCCGTTCTCTTTCATGAATTTGAATGCCGGCCGTGTAACATTGTATGCACCGTTCAGATGAACATCGAGAACCGCCTGCCAGTTATCGGGATCCTGTTTGATAAAACTCTTGTCTCTCAGGATACCGGCGTTGTTTATCAGAATATCGACCCTGCCGAATGCATCTAAAGCAGACTTGACAATATTCTCTCCACCTTCAGGCGTTGCGACATTATCATAGTTTGCAACAGCTTCACTTCCAATCTCTTGAATTTCTTTTACGACTTTATCTGCAGGTGAAGCAGAACCTTTTCCGGAACCATCTCTTGATCCGCCAAGATCGTTCACAACCACTTTAGCACCGCGTTTTGCAAGTTCAAGCGCATACACACGTCCGAGCCCGCCGCCTGCTCCGGTGACAATTGCCACCCTGTCATTATAATTTATTTTATCCATTTCAGCTGCAGCGCCGGGTACTGGTGCGGCTTTCCAGAAATAGTTTACAAAACCACGCTCCTTGTCTTTTGTCCTAAGCCTGAAGGCCATTTTCATGGGAAGCCCAACCCTCAGTTCATCCTGCCCGCAATCTGTAAAATCCGCCATAAAGCGGCCCCCGCCTTCAAATTGAACCATCCCGTACTTGTGCGGAGGATCAACCGATACAGCAAGAAGGTCTCCTGTAAATGTCTTAATTTTTGCAGGAACATCTGCGAATTCATAATCATCCTGGCTCCGCATGGCCCCGCAATTCGGATTAACGCAGATATCCATTTTAGGAAATTGAGGCGTACCGCATTCACGGCATTTTCCTCCCACAAGGCCGAGCAGCATCTTGCGTTTGCGCCAGAGAGCCGTCATCGCTGTCTGGGTGGGGGCTTCCGCCCGAATACCCATCTCAGTCTGGATCAGGTCCCTGAATTTAAGAAACTTGAGATAATTGTCGGTTGTTTCCTTGTTTTCAATCGTCCCCTTGAAGCCCTCTCTCTGGGCCAGCTTTTTGATATTTTTTGTAACCTTGAAACAAAGCGCGTTGCACCCCTGGCCATATCCCGCCATAATAATCAAGTCACCTGGTTTTGCTTCCTCAAGCGCTGATACAAACATCAGAATGCAATGGGCTGTGCCTGTTTCTCCGCACACTTCGTGCATGTTGTCCACAAGCTTTTCAGGTGTTGCACCGAGTTTCTTTGCTATCTTCTTATGGTCACCCTTGAAAAAACAGGGATAGCTCAGCCTGTCGACATCGTCCATTTTGATGCCGAGTTTATCCATAAGACCGTTTATCGCCCGGGGAATAATCTTGGCGTATCCTTCATCCCTCTGCCAGCGTTCTTCCCATACATAGTCGTACTTGTTGTCGCTTCCGCGGTAATGGTCGACAAAATCGCATGACACGGAATATGAACCCTTGTATTCAGCAATAACGTCTTTATCGCCCACCATTAAAGATGCTGCGCCGTCACCGAACCACATTTCATAAAAATAAGCGCCTTTTGTCTCCCTCTTGTCAGACGCTGTAACAAGGATATTCTTTTTTTCCTTGCTCTTAACAGATTCAAGCGCTGATATAAGGGCTGTACTTCCCGCTTTCTGTGAAGCGGTAAAATCTGAAGTCATCATATCTTCCTTCAGATTTAGTGCCGTTGCCACGATGCCTGCATTCTGCCGGTCTGCAAACGGCATCGTAGTCGATGCCATATACATGCCGTCAAGGGCATTCTTGTCTTTACCGATAATGCAATCCCGGGATGCGGCAACGGCCATTGTAACCGAATCCTCGTCCCAGTTGCACATGGATCTCTCTCCCTGGGCTACCGCCACAATGGCGGGAGCGAACCAGCCCATGCTTTGAAAAATGGCCATCCGGTTCAATCTCAAACGCGGAATATATGCTCCGTAAGAAGTAATACCAATCATTTCGGATTCTCCTTTGTTATTTCGTTTATAATAAATATCGAATCAAAAATCGAAAACTCCATGGCGATTACATTTTAAACAGCTTTTCTATAAGCTGGGATTTCATGATATCACCTTCGATAGCCAGTTTGCCTGATGAAAAAGCCTGCATCGGCGGAAGTTTTCCGCTCATCATGGCAAGAAAATCGCCTGCATCAATTTTAAGAGTACATGTCGGTTTGTCATGCTTGCCTGATTCAATGGTGCATGCGCCGCCTTTTATTGCGCAAGACCAGTCTCCGCCTCCGCTACCTGCAATTATATACTGGAATACGACATCTACACCACCTGCCGCACCGGCATTAAAAGCACCAGGCATTGCATCAAACACCGCCGCAACAGAATCGAATCCTGAAGCAGCCTCTTCCGCGTCATCTCCTCCTGCCGCACCTTCTTCAGGAGGTGATGATAAAGCAGTAAAGACATCTCCAACCTGATCATTCAACTGGAAGTATTCTTTTGCATTTTTAAGAGAAGATATCTGTTTCATTTTAGCAGCTACAGCGTCGACATCAGGTATTTCATCTCCGCTTCCAACAACCGCTCCCGGCCCCGTTACAATTGCAGCCCGGTTAAAACATCCGATCCCGGCATTATAGACATTACCGGTAACAGGACAACGATCAGAACAGAGGTAGAGCGTCATTGGCACGACAAATTCCGGCTTGCTCTTTTCAAAGACTTCCGGCGGCATAACATCTTCGGTTAATCTGGAGGCTGCCAGCGGCGCAACAGTATTCACCTTGACATCATATTTCTGTCCTTCCAGTTTAAGGGTATTCATAAAACCAAAGAGGGCAAGCTTTGCCGAAGAATAGTTGGTCTGACCAAAATTGCCGTAAAGTCCTGCAGCAGAAGTCGTCATTATTATCCTGCCGTATCCTTTTTCCTTCATTACTTTAAACGCAGGTCTGGTTACATTGTAAGCGCCGTTAAGATGCACATCCATAACAGCTTTCCAGTTCTCAGGTTCCATCTTCAAAAAGCTTTTATCCCTCAGGATTCCCGCGTTGTTGATCAGAATGTCAACAGTACCGAAAGTGTCGAGCGCCGTTTTTACGATACTTTCACCGCCTTCAGGAGTTGCTACATTATCATAATTGGCAACCGCTTCACCACCGGCCTTCTTTATCTCTTTAACCACTTTTCCCGCAGGCGAGGATGACCCTTTGCCTGATCCGTCCCTTGATCCACCAAGGTCGTTAACAACGACTTTGGCCCCTCGTTTCGCGAGTTCAAGAGCATAGGCACGACCAAGACCCGCACCGGCACCTGTTATGATCGCCACCTGATTATCATAGCGTATCTCATCTTTCGGGATATCGCCATATTCAAAAATGCCGTTGTCTATTATCACGAGCTCATCATTTTCAGCATTCAGCACTCGCCATACTGCCTTTCCTTCCTCTGTTTTCCAGATCAGTATCTTAATCGGAACACCGGGGTATAATGTCTTGGAAAAACGGCACGCCATGCGTCTTGCTTTTTCCGGCTCACCCGGAATCAAGTTGTCAAGAAGCGCCCTGCATGCATAACCGTGGGTACAGAGGCCATGCATGATCGGTTTTTCAAAACCGGAAATTTTTGCAAATTCCGGATCTGCATGAAGCGGAAAAATATCCCCTGAAAGCCTGTAAAGCAGAGGCTGATCAGCACCAGGAGACTCTTCTACAACAAAATCAGGTTCCCTGTCAGGAAATTCGACTGTTATTTTCGGCGCATTTTCACCGCCAAACCCACCATCAAGACGGGAAAAAACAGTCACAATGCTTGTAAACAGTTTTTGTCCGTTTGAATGCCGGGTCTCACTTTTGCCGACAACAAGGGCGCCTTTTTTCTTGCCCTTGTCATAATAGTTTATGATCTCACCTTCTGTGGTGAGTGTTCCTTCAGTCGGGATCGGATTGTGAAAAATCAGATCCTGTTCTCCATGGAGAATACCAGCAAGGTTCACTTCCGACTTAATACCGAACTGTGATAGCATGTCAAAAATCGCTGCTATGGAAAAGCTGGGAATCACCTTCAGATCCTTTTCATAGCAATACTCAAGATTGGAAAAGCCGGCGCCTACACCAAGGGCATAAAGGACAGCGTCCTTCCATGAATAATCCTTGGAAAAAGGACCGATCTTTTCCCCAATTGCATTCATGTTTAAAGCCATATTACCCCTCCTTTTGTGTCTATTCTGAAAAAGACACTGTTTTAAAGAATTAAAAAAAGGTATAATGAATAATCAATCATTTTATTCCATCATTTGTTGGAAGCATTTTTATACATACGATTTTTTTCCAAGTCAAGCAAAAAAATATCGCGGAGAATTGCGGAATTGAAAAAGAAAGGCGTTGAATAAAATCGATATCTGTGGTTTAGGTTTTTTATTAAAGATTCTTTTATATTATCGAATTTTACGATCAAAAAAAGGGAGGCAATTACAATTATGGGGTCAAAAGATTTCAAATTAAAGACGTCTGATGGTAGTGAAATTTTTGTATATAAATGGCTTCCTGAAAATCCGGTGGCTGTTGTGCAGATTGCCCATGGAATGGCAGAACATGCCGGAAGGTATGACAGGTTTGCACAAAAACTTATGAGTAAAGGTTATGCCGTATATGCAAATGATCACCGCGGCCACGGTAAAACAGCCGGCACACTCGACAATGTCGGATATTTTGCCGATGCTGACGGATGGCAACGAGTTGTTGAAGACATGCGCGAATTAACGGCTACCATACACAACAATCATCCGGACCTTCCTGTTTTTCTCTTCGGACACAGCATGGGTTCATTTCTCTTTAGAAACTACATATTTTCCAACACAAGCGATATAAACGGTGTAATACTTTCAGGCACCGGCAATAGTCCAAAACTGCTCATTTCACTGGGCAAGCTTGTTGCGGCATGGCAGATCAAAGCAAAAGGCGCCCGCGGAAAAACAATGCTCATGCATAACATGACATTTGGCCCCTTCAATAAACCTTTCCGGCCTAGCAGGACGGATTTTGACTGGTTAAGCAGGGACAATGAAGAGGTTGACAAATATATTGATGATCCATTCTGCGGCGGAGTGTTTACCGCAGGCTTCTATAAAGACCTTATGGCCGGTCTCCAGCAGATAGGAAATATGGATAATATTGAAAAGATACGAAAGGACCTGCCGATTCTTCTCTTTGCCGGAGATTTAGACCCTGTAGGCAACAAGGGAAAAGCCGTCCAACAGGTTTATGAAATATACCGGAAAGCGGGCATTAAAGATGTTTCCTGCCGTTTATACAAGGACGGAAGGCATGAGATGCTCAATGAAACCAACAGGCAGGAAGTCTATGATGATATAATCGCCTGGATGAAAAATCACTGCTGATCATTGGGTGCATTGAGAGTATTGGCGGTACTATTGTCTGTATTATTATCCGGGGAATCAACCGCCTTGTCCTTACGTTTTTTCATCTGGTCGTTGATAACATATGCAGCGATAAGTATCAGAATTGTAATACTGGTGAAGAATTCCCACATGTAATAGTAATTATCCGTCATCTTATTCCTTTCTAGAAGCTTCTAAATACTTTCAGCTATAGTTATAATCCTGTCACAAAGAATGTTGACATAGCTTCCCATTTCATTGTCATACCATCCATAAATGACTGCCTGTGTTACCGGTATCCGGATGACCG
Source organism: Deltaproteobacteria bacterium (assembly GCA_019307665.1). Classification (GTDB taxonomy): domain Bacteria; phylum Desulfobacterota; class Desulfobacteria; order Desulfobacterales; family SURF-7; genus JAFDJC01. The sequence continues at coordinate 12,161 of JAFDJC010000004.1, forward strand.
TATCCTTCAACGATTCTGTGATATGTTCTTCGAGGTTTGGAACATTTCCAAGGTCAATCGAGACTTCCGCTGTGCGAGTGTGGGTTTCATGGCCCTCGATAATCGCCGCTGCCTTCGGCATCCCAATGACATCAACCGATACATTCTGTTCTTCAGCATAATGCAGGTAGCCTTTGGGGTCATCTTCCGCCGCCTGACGGTATATGGTATTGAGAACCTCCCGTCGGACAGACTCCCCGGACTGCTCCTCCTGAATGTTTACTACAAGGATAATCAGGGAGCCGGTACTGGTGGGGATTCTTACCGATTCTGCAATAAACCCGATTTCCGCCATCTCGGGAATGACAAGCCTTAATGCTTTGGCGGCCCCTGTTGTGGTAAGAATGATATTGTTCATCACGCTTCTGTTTTTTCTAAGGTCTTTTGTGCCACCTTGCGGCAGTCTGTCCAGAACCTCCTGTGAGCCTGTTGCAGCATGAATCGTCGACATGGAAGCAGACAGGACTCTCTGGGGTCCGAACACATTGAGAAGTGGTTTAATCATATGAGCCAGGCATGTAGTTGTGCAGGATGCGTTTGAAATAATTTTATGCCGTCTTGGGTCATAATCGTTTCCATTAATGCCCATCACCGTTGTTACGACATCTTCGGGCATCGGTTTTCGCTTGTCTTTAATTTTAAATGGCGCCGAGACAATAACCTTATCAGCACCGGCTTTCAGATGTCCCCTAACCGCCCCCCCGGAAGCATCCTCGAGAAGTGTCGGATCGAGAAACCGGCCTGTGGTATCAACAACCAGTCTTACATCACAGCCCTCCCAGTTGATGTCGGCAGGATTTCTGGCATCCCTTAAAAAACGGACGGGCGTATTGTCAATCAGCATTGAACCGGTCTTTTCATCCAGGTTGCTTATGACCGGCTCGGCCATGTGTCCAAAAAGATAGCTGTGAAGCCACCCATAGGTGGAGTCCCTCTCAGCATAGTGTGCAATATCCTCAAGAGAAGTGCCGACTTCACGCCCGACGTTGACAACAATCTCATCAAAATATTTTCTTCCTATGTTCTGCCAGAGGGTCAGCTTGCCTATTCTGCCAAAACCATTAATGCCGAGTTTCATTCACAACTCCTATTTTTCAGTTTTAACCTTTAGCTGCCCTGTATACACTGATCCTTCCTGTCCATCAAGGCTAATATAGTCGCCTGACTTTAAAATCGTTCCATCGAAAGCAACGGTCCTCTTTTCCTCATCACATACAAGGTTGCTGCATCCCACAACACATGTCTTTTCCAACCGGTGTGCTACAACCGCAGCATGTGAAGTAAGCCCGCCCCTGGCTGTCAAAAGACCGTCGCTTGCAAAAATCTCACGAATATCATCCGGAACCGTATCTCCTCTTATCAGAATAAGATGGCTGTCCGGCTCGAGCTGACGCATTTTTTCGATTTCTTCAAGAGTAAATACAATTCTGCCGCACATGGCACCGCCGCTTACACCGATGCCATGTCCCAGGAAATTGTCTTTCGAAAGCACATCTTCAAGATCGAAGATAAAGTTCTTTTTCCTTTCGCGCATGGTCATTTCACGAGTCTGTAAAAGATAGAGATGCTTTCTTGAAGGGCCTTCAAATGTGAACTCCATCTCCTGGGGGCCCCATCCGCGATCATATATCAACTGAAAAACATATTCTTTCAATGTATTGTATATTTCAGGGAAATCGGTCTCAAGCGTGATGTCGGTTTCCCTTTGTTCAATGTCCTGCTGTATTTTTGAGATCGGCAACGTATTCACAAGACCGGACACGACGTCCTCTCCCTGGTTTTCTATTGTAAAATCACCCCACAGTCTAAGGGCGTCTCCGGAAAGCCGCGGGCTGTGCGTAAAAAGAACTCCCGTGCCTGACACATCTGAAATATTCCCGTAGACCATGGCTTGAACGGTAACGGCAGTACCCCAGTCATTCGATATGCCCATAATTCTTCTGTACTCTTTTGCCCTGGCAGATTCCCAGGAAGCAAAAACACTTTTAATACACACCAGGAGCTGTTCAAAAGGGTCTTCAAATATTTCGATTCCGGCGTTTATCACCTTTTCTTTATAAGCCAGTGCAACATTTTTCATCTGTTCACCGGAAAATCCACGTTTATAAGGAATATCCAGCTTTTTTTTGAAATCATCGATTATGGCGTCAAAGTTGTTTCGCGTCAGGCCAAAAGCCATTCCATAGCACTGTAGAAACCGGCGGTAATTATCCCAGGCGAACCAGGCATTCCCTGTATAATTTGCAATGCCTTCAGCAATATTTTCGCTTATTCCGACATTTAAAAGCGTATCCATCATGCCGGGTTGTGATATGGATGAACCGCTCCGGACAGAGAGAAGAAGCGACTTTTCCGGACTTCCAAAAGCCAGGCCGGTAACTTTTTCCAGGATGGCAATCTGTTTTGATACCTGCTTCCTGAAGTTTCGCCTTGCAGGCCTGTAGCTCACTATGATCTTTTGGCACCTGAACACTTCAGTGGTAATGATAAAACCAGGCGGAACCGGAAAACCGTAATCTTCGAGCTTCAGAAGGCTCAGCCCTTTATTTCCGAGATGAATGATACCGTAATCTTTTGATCCTTTATGACCGATTGCCGTCATGGCAAGGTGTGGATCATAATTTAAAAGCTGATGAAGGTCCGCTTCAGAAAGTTTTTTAGCCTGTTGAAAAAGAATGTTTAGAATACGGCTTAAAAGCAAATCGAGTTTTGTCAATCCAAGGGACAACGAAATCTTATCTCTGAAAAATATTTCAGATATCCGGTGTTTAAGCTTTTCCCGATCAAAGTCATCCCGTTCACTCTTATATTTCAATATAATATTATCTTCCGGTATTCCAGACAGAACACGATTTAAATTCTGTTCGTGAATATTGTTGAAATGGTCATTTATGATATTTTTCACCGCAAGGGCAAAGCCTTTAAAGATATCCAGGTACTGGGTATATGAGAATCCTCTTGTTTCAAGGGCGTGGGATAAAAAATCCATCTGTCGTGTGAATTCATCTGATGAAAGTCCGTCAACCATCAATGCTCTGTCAAACAGCTTCAGCCTGTTGTAAATCTGAAAAAAAGTCGCCTTGGTAATCAAAGTCAGATCAATGGTTTCTACCAGTTCTTCAAAAAAAACATTCAGAAGCGCCTCAATCCTTAACGTAAGCCCCATGGCATCAAATTTTAATTCGTGGTAGCTGCCGTACATGGAAGGGATGTCTACGGTTATATGTCTTTTCTGGTAGATATCCTCGCGGATTTCAAATTCTTCGGCAGAAAAAATCAGGTTTTTCAGTGTTTCGAGATAGTCAAGCAGACCACTGATTTTTCCCTTCAAAGACGGCTCTTCAAGGGCTTGTTTAATTTTTTCCGGTTCGGGCAATGCTTCAGTATTCAACTTTGAAATATACTGGTCGATCTCAATGAAGCTTAAATTGTATTTCTGGTTCAGTAGTTTATAAAAGGACCGTACAAGGGCGACCCGTTCTATATCCCTTTTTGGCGCATCCGTGATAAGGTCAAGATGTCCTTTCAGTTCATTCCCGGTTATATGCAGGAAGTCACGGGGCTTGACAATACCCATTTCCCTGAGCCGGGTCATGATTTTGTTGACACCGTCAATGTATGGGCCGGTCTTTTCAATTTTTTCATACAGATACGGCGGGATGTACGGCATGAGCACTTCCTTATTCCCTGTCATCCAAAATTCCAACACAGCCTCAATAAAACCGATGATACGGTTGCTGCTCTCCACATGTCCTTGTTTTCTAAGAAAATGAACCAGCACATCTTTCCTGTTACAAAGTTCGTCAATTCTTGTAGAAATGTCCCTCAGCGCCCCTTCTGCACCGATCTCATTGAAAAAAATGGGAAGAAGACGCACAAGTTGTTTTACAAGGTTATATACCGGCTCGACATCGCTGTTCAGCAGTTGGGTTATATCGCGTGGAAAAAGATCCGTATCTTTAATAAACACACCGCCGACGGAAAGATTAATAATAAGTGCCGATAAGAGCCGTGAAGACCACTGGGGCTTTTTTTCGATCAGCTTAATCCAGGTCCTTATATTCTGTATATGGCAGGTGTTGACCTTTACCTGCCAGTCATCCCCAACACCCTTTATCATGGGCGCCTGAAATCCCAGGTCGATAACAAAGTCGATAAAGAAATTGACAAATTCGTTATCGTCGGTTTTATAAACACCCTCTCCCATGTTGAGGACGCAATTTAATGATGTGGCCGGAAAGTCCACGGCCCGGGTCTTTAGTATGGAGAATGTCTGTTTAATCAGCTTCTTTATTCTGCCGGTCTCTTCGTTGGCGATCAGCCATGTCAGGGTTCTGTTGATATTGCGTAATGCTTCTTCATGAACCCTGGAGAGACCCGAAATGTTCATGATATGGAAAAGGAAGAAAAGCTTCCACTGGTTTCCCAGGCACTCATCAGAAGCAGCCTTGAAGAGTTTTCCGGGTACCTGATGATACGTATCGATAAAGTGTCCGTAGCCGGGTTGTCGAATCAGTTGAGATGCAATTTTTCTGGAATCCTCATCTCCTTCTGCCATTATAATTTCCAGCCGATCTTTAAAAGAGACGATATATTTTTTAGATATTTCATCAAATATCGTTTTTACTTCAGTGTGGCCCTCGGCTGTTCCTGCCTCTTTTGTAAACCACTCATAGGGATCTTCAACATCCAGCCAATATTCATATGTGGTTTCATAATATTTATTCAGGAGAAGGTTGACTGCATTGAAACCGTTCTCACGATCAGGTGTCGAATTTAACAAGTCGTTTATTATCTTGTTGATCTGATAATAACTGTTTAGAAAAAACGAAAACTCTGATTCCGGAAGCTGCCTAATCCTGTTAAAACAAAGATCCAGAACAGGCATAAATTTTTCGATCTCATCTCCCGAATCCCTTGCGATTTTCTGAATAAAAAGAAGCATATTGTCTGCCGCTTCTCCTTTGACCGCCGGATCTTTTGCGGAATTGACTGCATCAAGGAATATTTCAAGATACAGCCCCGCGGCTTGCCCACCTTCGGGATGCCTTTTTAGCAGGTGAAAATAGTCCAGAGAATAGGTCCTGGCTTCATTTACAATAAATAACCAGTTTTTGTAAGGGTGAGAGAACTCTTTCAGAAAAGTATTCAATCCATCCATCAGACCGTAATATTTGGACATGACTTTCTGGAGAACGGCATATTTGGGCTGGATCGTTGTTTCGACGTGATAGTCTGCCAGGTTTACTTCAAGGGCTTTTGATTTTATCATCAGACATTCCCTTTCCGGAAAGAAAATATTCGGATAAAATCAGCTTATCAAAGGTATGATTTCTTTTCAAGAGATACGGTATTATTTGTGCGGCAGCTCAAGCTGAACAGGTTTTTTGGATTTTTTCAAACGCTTTGATAAAACCGATTTTTTTTCAGCTTTTGGACTGAAATATCCTGGAATATCCATGCAGAATTCATTCTGAGGTTTATCTGAATATGCGGCTTCAAACCTGTTTTTTTCTTTTTTCCTGACAGTAATAAGCTGGTTGATAAGGAGCTCCTTTTCCTGGGAAGTTATAACCGGAAAACCATAGTTATTGTTTTTATGTTTAAATGCGCCCTTATCCTTAAATCTTTTTTCAACAAACTCGATATGATCATCAAGTCGTTTATTTATTCGCTGGTTTGAAAAATCGACTGCGTCAACTGTTCTTGAAATAATAGATTTTTGAAAACCTTTTTCAATTTCAAATCCCGTACTATTTCTTCCTGCAGCCATGGCAGCCAACATAGTAGTTCCTATTCCGTAAAACGGGTCTACAACCAGATCTCCTTTTACTGAAAACATGTTTACAAGACGATACGGCAACTCAAACGGGAAAGCCCCGCTTCGCTTTCTAATACTCTTTCCATCAGGTATCTTCTGGACTGTTCCCTTAAGATCCATCCACACATCGGAAAACCAGCTATTACGCTCTTCCCAGAAAATCGCACTCATCCGTCTGTCCTGTTTTTCCCGCTCCCTCTGAAACTCTCTTTTCCTGCCTTTCCGTAAAATAAGAATATATTCATGCTCCAGGGTGACATAGGCTCCCGCAGGAAGCATCCCTGATCCCATGAACTTGTTGGGTGCGTTAGTCTGCTTGCGCCAGAGGATAACAGGTAGAGTCGTAAATCCCTTGCCCATCATGTATTGCAATATCCTCGAATGGTTCGGGTAGAGCATGAAGTTTTCTCTAATCGTTCTTGCGGCATCTCCGATGTTTATACAGGCGAATCCGCCTTTTTTTAAAATCCTTTCAACTTCATCCCATACCCTGTCAAGTACCCTGTGCATGAGTTCAAAAGCTGAAACAGCCTTGCCCTGCTGAAGCGCTTTTTTAATATTCCCGTCCTGCCCGCAAAACATTTCATCCCACATGGCAATCATCGGATAAGGAGGAGAAGTTATGACAAGATCAACGCTCCCGGAAGGAAGAGCGCTCATATTTTCAGAGCTGCTAAAAATAATCCTGTGATCTGTTTTCATTGGCATTTTTATTCAGCCACTTCCCACTGCCCCTCTTTTTTAACAAAAACAATTTTGCCGTCACATTTGATCTTTCCGGAAACCGTCACAATTGTTTTGCCCTCAACTTCTTCCCCCACCTTGTATTTAAGCCCTGAAGTATCAAGCTTAATGTTTTTATCAAAGGCAAGGCTCTTGTTGATATATTCACTTGCATCGCCTTCAGGTGAGTCTTTACCACAGCCGACAATAAAAAATACCGAAATTGCCATTAAAAAAACAATCAGCCTTTTCATTTGGTCCTCCTTCTTGAGTTATGTCTTAAATTGTCTGAGATAAACCGGAATCTCCTCCGGGTCATCAATAATCTTTAAAATATCAAGGTCTTCATCTGAGATCATATTTTCGCCTGCCAGCCTGTCTTTAATCCAGTCAATCAATCCTGACCAGTATTCCGATCCCATCAGTATCACCGGCAAAAATTTTATCCGCTGCGTTTGAATAAGTGTCACCGCTTCAAAAAGCTCATCCAGGGTACCGAGTCCACCTGGCATGATAATATAAGCCATGGCATATTTTATAAACATTACCTTGCGGATAAAAAAATATTTGAACTCCAGAGTCACATTGGCGTATGGATTAGGCTCCTGTTCATGAGGAAGGATTATATTCAGACCCACAGATTTGCCGCCTGCTTCGGCGGCGCCTTTGTTCGCAGCCTCCATAATTCCGCCGCCACCACCTGTTATGACCGCATAATCGTTTCTGGCAAGAATGGCTGCCGTCTTTTCAGCTTGTTGATAATACGGGTGGTCAGGTTGTATCCTGGCAGACCCAAAGATGCTGACCGCCGGGCCAATGTCGTAAAGGTTTTCAACGCCGTCCACGAATTCACCCATAATTTTAAAAACACGCCATGATTCTCCAACCTTAAAATCATCTATCACAAATTGTTCATTCATATTATCGTATCCGGCAGGCCAACCGCGCACCTGCAAACCTCATTTTAATTCATTAAAGTAATATGGTACTCCTTGACAGTCTCGTAAAAAGCAAAACTGTGATGGCAAAGAAAAAAGTTCAAGTTCAAGGCGCGCAAATTCTGAAAAATGAGGCGTACTTTATAGTACGTTGAATGAATTCAGGATGCAGCGCAACACAGAAATTGGATTTTTTACGAAGCCATCAATGTTTTGACGTCATGCAGCATACAGCTGCAGCTGAGTTAGACTCCTCATGTCCCGCCGTTAAATCCTATGGTCACATCGCTTCCATCTACAATGACCGGAACCTGTCTCCGGCCCCCGGAATGCTTAAGCATATCATCCATATTTACGGGATCAGAAAAAACATCGATATACTCAACCTGCTTTCCCTGTTTTGCAAGAGCTTCACGAGCCCCGGTGGTATAAGGTCATGTGTTTTTTCCATAAATGAATATTTTATCAGACATTAGATTCTCCTTGTTAAGTTACTACTGCCAGGTAACAGCGGGAAATCTATCAGGTATCGATTTTGTTGTCAATCAGAGAAAAGTACTTATCACTCATTGACTTGTAGGGTATCACATGGTAGGAATTTTTTTAATGTTGCCTATCCATAAATCAGTCATTTATTGACGGGCTTTGAATTAACATCAACAAACAGTCAATGAATACATCTGAAAAGGAACTGGTAAGACGCATCAGCATCATTAACGAGCTTGGTCTTCATGCAAGACCGGCGGCTCTTATATCAAAACTGGCTAAAAATGCAAAATATAACGTCTGGATCGTCAGGGACAAAGAAAAAGTGGATGCAACAAGCATTATAGATATTCTATCACTCGCATGTTTGAAGGGAACAGAGATAACGCTGCAGGTTGATGACCGGGCAGACATCGATATTCTAGATCAGATTACAGCGCTTGCAGAAACAGGATTTAAAGAAAAAAGTTCCGGGGAGTAAAAACGTGCCTCTTGCAAATGGCGGCGAAATTACACTTAAAGGTATCAGCGGATCACCAGGCATCTGCATTGGTCAGGCCTACCTTGTAGATCAGGAAGGTATTGATATTGTTGAAAAATATTATATCCACAAAGATAGACTCCAAAAAGAAATCAAGAGATTCAAGACTGCCGTAAAAAAATCAAGAGACGAACTCGAAGCCACCATAGCGGATATTCCTGACAACTTGCGCCAGCATGTCGATATCCTTGAAACACATAAGGCCCTGTATAAAGACAAAATGCTTTACGGTAAAACCATTGATATGATTAAGAAAGACAAGATCAATGCCGAGTGGGCCCTTAAAAAAATTGTGTCGGACATTAAAACGATGTTTGAAAATATTTCAGAGCCTTATCTGAAGAGTCGCGTAACAGACATCGCCCACGTCTCCGATGGCATCTTAAGAAACCTGGTTGGGGCAGAAGATGTGGATATTTCCGAGATAGACAAGCGTGTTGTTCTGATCGCCCATGACCTTTCCCCGGCTGACACCAGCAGGATTCAACTCAAACGCGTAAAAGGGTTTACCACCGACCTCGGCGGCCGTACATCACACACTGCAATTATCGCCAGGACACTCAACATTCCCTCCGTAGTCGGACTTGACAATATAACAGGGATTGTCAAAAGTGACGATATTATTATCGTTGACGGCCAGGCCGGTGTCATTATTATTCATCCGACAGATGAAACCATAATACACTATCAAAAACTCAAAAGTCAGTATGAAGAATACCGGCAGATTATTACACGCGACAGTCAGCGCCCGGCTGAAACAGCCGATGGTCACAGGCTTAAGATTATGGCCAACATTGAGCTTCCTGAAGAAGTCAAAACAATAGTGACGCATGGAGGTGAAGGCATAGGCCTTTACCGCACTGAATTCCTGTACCTCAGCAAAAACAGATTCCCTGAAGAGGAGGAGCTGTTCAATAATTACAGAGATGTTGCCACTGCCATGGCTCCCGGCTCTGTAACTATCAGGACGCTTGATATCAACGGAGATAAAGCTATTTCAGATTCTTCTGATTCAGATGAACAAAACCCTGCCCTTGGCCTCAGGGCCATACGTTTCTGTCTAAGCAGACCCGATGTTTTCAAAGTTCAGCTCCGGGCAATATTGAGGGCAGCTGCCTTCGGGAATATCAAGCTCCTTTTTCCAATGATTTCAGGTTACAAAGAAGTGATTGATGCTAAAAAAATTCTGGAGGAGGCATCTTTCGAACTTGAAAAAGAAGGAATTAATTTCAACAAAAACATTGAAGTCGGCATAATGATCGAAATACCGTCAGCAGTGGTTATCGCGGACACCCTGGCTGAAATAGTCGATTTCTTCAGCATAGGAACCAACGATCTGACTCAGTACACCATGGCAATTGACCGGGGCAACAAAAAAGTCGCCAACCTTTTTAACCCGCTCCATCCGGCTGTAATCAGAATGGTGAAGCGTGTTGTCGACGTCGGAAAAGAAAAGGGAATCGATGTTATCATGTGCGGAGAAATGGCAGGCGTGCCGTTTAACATACCGGTGCTCCTCGGCATAGGCCCGGATGCTCTGAGCATGAACCCGCACTCCATACCCGGAGTTAAAAAAATTATAAGTCAGCTTAAAGTAGAAGAATGCCAGGAATTTGTCATGGAAATCCTTGAGATGCCCTCCGTAGAGGAAATTACAGCGCTGATGGAAAAAAGATACGGCAGTATTTTTTCCAGCATTAAATACACCTGATAATTGTTTATAAAAACCCGGAGATTGACGTTTGAGCCAGGACCATATCAAAATATTGACTGTAAACAAAAAAGCCAGATTCAACTATTTCATAGAAGATGAATTTGAAGCAGGCATTGTCCTTAAAGGAACCGAAGTCAAATCCCTGAGAGACGGACGTGTCAACCTGACGGATTCATATGCTGCTATAAGAAAGGGAGAGGTGTTTCTCTATCAGTTGCACATAGGCGCCTACCCTTTTGCCCATTATGATAACCATACACCCCTCAGGCCGAGGAAACTGCTGCTTCACAAGCAGGAAATCAAAAGGTTATATGGCAAAATTAATGAAAAAGGCTTTTCCATGATCCCCCTGAAAGTTTATTTTAAAGGCGGGAAGGTCAAAATCGCAATCGGTCTTGCCAAAGGCAAAAGGAAATATGACAAGCGCGAGGCGATCAAAAGGCGTGATGCAAAAAAAGACCTCGACAGAATGAAAAAAGAATACTGACCTGCTATCTCCCTGGCCGAAGCAGTAATTGATGGCCTGGACTAAAACAAAGCTTCCGGACAATCAACACCACCGAAAGTGTCCCTATGGTTATCCATTCAGCTTGTCGTCCTCATATTTGAATCCGTCCAGAGTATCGGCTCCTCCCAACCAATATTTTTACTGAAATTTTAAAAGTTTGTTGTAAAGTTGATATGATTTTATTAAAAATAAACAGTGATGAAACCGTAAAAAGATCGACTATGAGGTGAACCGATGAATATATTTACAGCTATTGTGCATAAAGAAGAGGACCTTTATTTGGCTCTATGCCCCGAGGTAGGGACAGCTAGCCAGGGGAAAACCATCGAAGAGGCTGTAAAAAATCTCCAAGAAGCCACAGAACTCTATCTGGAAGAATTTCCCATGAAGCAAACGTTCCGCCCACTTATGACCACCTTTGAGGTGTCTGCCCATGCCTGAACTTCCAAGAATTTCAGGGGATGACGCAGTTAAGGCATTCAAAAGGCTTGGTTTTTATGAGGCACGTCAGAAAGGCAGCCATGTTGTCATGCGCAAGAATGACAGAGGATGTGTGATTCCTCTCCATAAAAACCTTGCTATTGGAACATTAAGAAGCGCAATCCGTCAGGCCGGCATTACCGTTGACGAATTTATTGTCGCCGACAAAGACAAATGACCTGCTATTTCTCGGGCCGGAGCAGGAGCTGATGGCCTGGACTAAAACAAAGCTTCCGGACTATCAACACCACCGAAAGTGTCCCTATGGTTGTGGCGCCCACAATCATCACCATAACAACTATTTGGTATTTAATGGCTGCAATGGGATTTGCGCCGGCGAGAATCTGACCGGTCATCATCCCTGGAATAAATACCAGTCCCACAGCCATCATGGAATTGATTGATGGAATCATTCCAGCCTTCATGGCACTTCTAACAACTTCCTGGCTCGCCTCTTTATAATCAGCGCCATGGCACAGTTTCATTTCAATTTCACTTCGCTTCGTTCTCAGGTCACCCAGCAAACGTTCCAATGCAATGGCAATGGCATTCATGGAATTACCGATTACCATGCCGCCAAGTGGAAGAAAATACTGGGGTTTCCACCATGGCTTGACACCGACAATAACCGCGGTCACCATGAATGATACGAAAAAGAAACTGATCATCATAGATAAAAATGTGGGAAGGAAAAATGATATCTGTTTTTCTTTAATGCGCCCGTAAATAGTCCTGGCAGCAAAAAAGATCATGAGCGTAAAAATCGATAAGACCAGCAGCATATTATCAATATCAAATATTATTTTGAGGATATAGCCCATTAAGAACAGCTGGGCAAAGGTCCTCAATGTACCGATTAAAAGATCCCGCTCCAGTTTCAGGGCATGGAAAAATGATGCTATACCGGCAATCAAAATAAAAAAGAGCCCAAAGCCGAGTTCCAAAAATCCGATATCTACGATTCCCGGCGTCATTCAACCTCCCTGATTTGACCATCCACCAATTCCAAAACAACTGGTGTTATCTTTTCCGGTTCGAATTTTTTATGGCTCACCATTATCACGGTCCGACCGGATTCATGGAATAATCTTTCAACACTTGATTCAACAATACGGCAGCTTTCCTCGTCAAGGGCACTGGTTGGTTCGTCAAGAAGGATGACTTCCGGTGAAAGCAGTAATCCCCTGATAAGACAAATGCGTTGAAGCTGTCCCACCGATAAAGCTGTGGCGTTATGGTCCAGATTAATATTTTTAAGACGAAACTCATCCATGAATTCAACTAATTGATTGTCATCCGGTTTTTCTGAATCGCGGTTGCTTTTAAAGTCAAAGGGCAAAAGAAGATTATCCTTCACAGAGCCGTTAATCACAATGGGGATCTGCTGAATATATAAAATTGACGTGCGAAGCACTTGTGGAGCATAAGATTGCAAAGGTTTACCTTTAAAGCGTATTTCTCCGGTCTGAGGCTCTTCCAGCCGGTTCATCAGCTTAAGCATACTTGACTTGCCTGTGCCTGAGTGACCCTTTACCAAAGAAAATGTACCTTGAGCAAATTTCAGGGATAAATCCTTGAAAAGAGTCTGGCCGTCAGGATAGGAAAAGGTGACATTTTCAAATTCTATCATGTGGTGTTTTGGTTCCTCAGTTATTTTCCTGAATCATACGAATCCATCATTCATTAATAGTATCGCTTTTCTATAATATCAATATTTTTCAAGGACAAATTGTCCCGCTACAATCCTTGACAAAAAGCTTTTCTGATACTATTATTATGGTACTTTGTATTCTCTGCGATCCAAAGGTTTTCTTCATTCCGGGGGCGAAATGGCTTCGACGGGGATAAAGAAGCTCTGGCTGCATACCGAGTCCCACCATCTCGTAAAAGGGTGGATCATAAAGATAATCGCAGACGATTATAACTACGCCCTGGCTGCATAGATGCCAGCGTCCCTCCTGGTTTTGCCTGCAAACCCGGAAAGGACGTCGACTAGCAGGATAACCGGATCTGATTGCCTGTATCAAAACCGGTGAAAATTTAACAGGATAGCTGCTTAAGTACCCTGCCTGGAGGAGACTTAAAACAGCGAAAGCTAGAATTCAGGCTATGTATGTAGACGCCTTTGCGGAATATTTTCGGACGCGGGTTCGACTCCCGCCGCCTCCACCAGAACCCCCTCCCTGTATATCCTTATCCATCCCTCAACAACCCCTAAAATACAGATAATACAGCAATTTAAACCCTCCGGGCACT
>JAFDJC010000315.1 GCA_019307665.1 Deltaproteobacteria bacterium
ACAAAGGTTAGAGAGATTCCAAATATACAGATTTCACCTCATGTAATTTTGGGTTTACTAAAAATTGGTTTCCCAATTATGCTTATCGGCCTTATGTTTATACTGCTGAGAAGTGTCGACCGAATTATTATTGCAGTCTTGTTATCAAAGCAGATGCTGGGTTATTTTGCTATTGGCACCATTGTAAGTGGTCTTATTTACCTTTCAATCGCTGATATAGTGAAGGTCATTTTCGGTCCTCGCATAATGGAAAATTTAGGAAATACTGGTGACATTAACTTGATCAAAAAGTACTTTATTGAACCAACAATTATCATTGCCTATTTTACGCCTTTCTTAGTTGGAACATTATACTTGGGAATTCATATTCCAATTAAATATTTTCTTGCAAAATACTTTGTAGCAATAGGGGTCATACAAATCCTGGTTTTAGGTTCATTCTTTCTCGCTATTGTCATGTTGCCTTTACTGGTATGTGTTTCATTGAATAAACAGGTGAATATTATTTTTCTAATGTTGATAGCAATTATATCTGATGCTATCCTTAGTTATACATTTATCGTTTATGGCTGGGGATTAGAAGGGGTCGCCATCGGGACCGGTATAAGCTATTTTATATTGAGCTTTATCAGCCTGTTGTATGCTCTAAAACAATTTAATGTTAAATTAGATGAATATATTAAATTATTTGCATTAATTTATGCTCCCTTCTTATATGCATTTTGTTTGCTTTTCATTTTGGATAATTTTATTATTTTTAACACAAATGGGTTTTGGAACGACATCTTTTTAACTACCTTACAAATATTCATCTTCTTTCTTATGTTTAGTATAGTTTTTATTTTTTTCAGGAAGCACATGGCATTTAAAAAATTGATAGATAGCCTTCCTATTCCAAATCGGAAAACACAGACGGTTTTAGTTGATTTCTAAAAGGTGTTTTTAAATGTTTTTGCTTTTTTGATCACAGTATGGGTTCCTTGATCTTAATCAGATTTTGAAATTGGATACAAATTAGCGTAAGATGTCATGAGCACAACTCTCACTTCCTGGGCAACCCCACCGAAAAAACTTATTCTTTCAGAGAATGATGTGCATGTCTGGATCGCGTCACTTGATGATTCAGGAATTCCCGCACAAGATTTTGCACAGATACTTTCCGAAGGTGAGCGCCGGAAAGCCGATCGGTTTGTCTTTGAACGTGATAAGGATCGTTTTGTCACTAGGCGCGGTGTTCTCAGGACCATCATTGGTAGATATTATTTGGCGATTCAGCCTTACCGGTTAAAGTTTCATTACGGTGTCCGTGGAAAACCACACTTAGCAGAATGTTCCGGTGATGACACACTGCGGTATAACCAGGCGGATTCAAACGGGCTGGCTCTTTATGCATTCAGTAAAAATCGGGATGTCGGAATTGATGTTGAATTCATGCAGCATTTAACTGACGCTCAGCAAATCGTTGATGGATCTTTCTCGGAATATGAGAAAGCAGCGTATAATACCCTCCTTGAGAGAGAAAAACATGAAGCGTTTTTCAACTGCTGGACCCGCAAGGAAGCTTTTATCAAAGCCATTGGAGAAGGTTTATACTTTCCTTTGGATCAATTTGACGTGTCGATAGCTCCTGGCGAGTCGGCCCGCTTATTGCGCGTTGCAGGGCAACCTGAAGTTGCATTTAAGTGGTCTTTGACAGCCTTTACGCCCGAAGCAGGTTATAAGGCTGCTCTGGCTGTTAAAAGTAAGAACTGCAATTTTTTCTACTGGAGATTTTATAATAGAGATTATGTCATACGGAATTAAGGGAAAGTCAAGGCAGGAAGCGGTGTTTGTATAGCATGCCGTTTTTATTGTACAGGAAAAGTATTATTTTTTGAGCATAACGCAGATATTGGGCAAAAAGACCATTTATGGATGGGCACTAATTAGTGAATTCTTCCAATATCGCATCATTACTTGCAGTCGATATTTAAAGGAAATAAAACAACTATAACTTTCACCCTGTTAAATTTATCGTAGAAAACAAGCCTGCCCAATTAAATCATGGAGTGTTATTTAATTGGAGTGAAGCGGATTTAATCAGAGAATAAGCCCAATGAACTCAATAAACTTTTTAGCATTCAGCTGGGGATCAAGCCACCGATTTTCGATAAAAAAGACAGGGCTGATTTTGATTTGCGCCCAACTTCGAGGATAATGTAATGAAACCACTGATTCGGGATATATGCTCTCTGGCTGACAGAAAATACGATTTGTTAGTAGTGGGCGGCGGCATTTTCGGCATTTGCGCAGCATGGGATGCTGCGTTACGGGGATTGTCCGTGGCCCTCATTGAAAAAAAAGATTTCTCCCATGCGACTTCAGCCAATCATTTAAAGATGGTCCACGGAGGAATTCGCTATCTGCAGCACTTTGATATTCCACGAATCAGGGAATCCAGCTTTGAGCGTTCAGCACTCCTGCGTATTGCGCCTCACATGGTGCAGCCTTTACCGATTGTAATACCCACCTACGGCTATGGACTGAAGGGAAAATGGTTTTTGGGCAGCGGCATGATCATCTACGATATACTGACCATGGATCGGAACCGGGCATTGGCCCCTGAAAGGTCAATCCCTTGGGGCAAATATATCTCCCGCGATTCTGTCCTGAAATTATTTCCCGGTATTAAAAAGGAAGGACTTACTGGTGCCGCTGTCTTTTGTGATGGTCAGATGTATAATCCACCACGCCTTGCTATTTCGTTTTTGCGATCAGCGGTCAATAAAGGTGCGGTAGCAGCCAACTATGTTGAAGCAGTCGGATTTAAACGTGAAAAGAATCTGATCAATGGGATAGAGGCGGTCGATAAAATTACCGGTCGGTATTTCGAAGTTCATGCCAAATGCGTTTTGAATGCCGCCGGACCCTGGTCGCATCGTTTTTTAGCTAAATCGCTTGGCATTCAGATAGACCCGCCCCCAACCTTTTCGCGGGATCTTGCCTTTGTCATTAACCGGCAATCGACAAACCATCATGCAATAGCTGTTTCAACTTCCGCTCAAGATGCAGATTCTATGATAGATCGCGGCGGAAGGCATTTGTTTATTGCTCCTTGGAGAAATTACACACTTATCGGAGTTTGGCATTCAATTTTCAGAGATTCACCCGAAAACATAACAGTAAGAAAGTCGGAACTAGAACAATTTGTTGATGAGGTGAATATCGCTTTTCCGGGAATCGACTTGTCGGTCAATGAAATATTAACGGTAAATACCGGATTGACCTTATACGGAAGTGAGGCTAAACAGGGGACAGACAAAATGAGCTTTGGGAAACGCTCAATATTGATAGATCATTCCAAAGACCACAATATAGAGGGAATTATCACTCTGATTGGTGTCCGCGCTACGACAGCACGCGGGACGGCCCAAAAGGCCATAAATTTGGTAATGAACAAGCTTAACATGCCTGAAAAAGACTCTGCAACAGAAAGCACCCCG
>JAFDJC010000104.1 GCA_019307665.1 Deltaproteobacteria bacterium
TTTAACTCCTTTTCATAAAGGAAATCCTAATATCCCAGAAGCGAACCGGCTTGATAAAAAGCAACAGACAAGCTAAAGGCAAGCACTGTATTGAATATCATGGAAAACGCACCCCACTTCCACGAACCTGCCTCGCGTACAATACAAACCACAGTCACAAAACATGGAGCATAAAAGATAGTAAAGATGATTAAACTCATGGCGACTAAAGGACTCCACCCGGGGGCACTCGCCAGTGTTTCGGAAAGAGACCCGGTTTCTTCGGGATCCACTGCACCAAGCGAATATGCCGTACCCAGAGTTGACACCACCACTTCTTTAGCTGCAAAACCGCCCACAAGGGCAATGTTGGTGCGCCAGTCAAACCCGGCGAGCTTTGTCAATCCCTCAAGGGCTGTGCCCAGTCGACCGGCAACTGAATACTCCAGGGCTGACTCTGCTTCCTGTAAATCGATTATTGAAAACTGCTCTTTTAGTTCGTTTGCTTTCGGGGAGAGCACTGTATCCTTCCCGGCTGATTCAACTTCCTCTGTAATTGAGGATGGAGCTGAAGCCGACAAGGCCGTTCTTTTTTGTTCAAACAAGCTGGTTTGTGATTCCGGCAGGCCGGGAAAGGTCATCATGGCCCATAAAACAATTGATATCCCAAGTATTACAGTTCCCGCCTTTTTAATATACTGCCATGTCCTTTCCCATGTGTGAATAAAAAGACCCTTAAAGGTCGGAAAACGATAAGGTGGAAGCTCCATGACAAAAGGTGTTGATTCTCCCCTGATGATGGTTGTACGCAATAGCTTTGCAACCAGAAGCGCTCCCAACCAGGCGGTCATCGTGATAATAACCATTATCATTGCTTCGTTTTCGGCAAAGAATGCGGCAACCAGAAGGGCAAATACCGGAAGCTTGGCGCCACAGTTCATAAAGGGTACTGTTAAAAGTGTTGCAAGCCTTTCACGCGGAGATCTAAGGGTTCTGGTTGCCATAACACCCGGCACGGCGCAGCCGCCTGCGATTCCTCCGGATACAATAAAAGCCATGACAGAGCTGCCGTGCAGCCCAAACATCCTGAATATCCTGTCCAGCATAAAGGCAACCCTTGCTAAATAACCGGAATCCTCCAGAATTGAAATACCGAAAAACATGAACATAATAAGAGGAACAAAGCCGAGAACGCCACCTACACCGTCAATAATACCTGAAACAATAAGAGATTTTAAAAGTCCCTCGGAAAGATGCGCGTCGGCAACCCCTCCAAGCCAGCCAAAAAAGCTCTCAAACCAGCCCACCGGCATTTCACTGTAAGTAAAAGTAAACTGATAAAGCCCAATCAGGACCGCAACCATGATAATGGGTCCCAAAAAGCGGTTCGTCACGACTTTATCTATCTTGTCGGAGGTCTGCAGCCTGTTCCGATCCTGACAATGCTTGATAACACCCTGTTTTAATACCGAGTTGATATATCCATACCGCTGATCTGCGATCATGGCTTCAGGATAGGTATCCAGTGTTTCATTCAGGTGGCCGGACACTTTTTGAACAACCTGCTCGATTTCTTTTGATATGGAACTATCTGTTTCATGCCCGAGTTTTATAACCTGTTCATCCTTTTCCAGATATTTTAAGGCTGTCCAGCGAGCTTGATAAATGTTTGTTAAAAAATTATGCGCTTTGATTTTCTCTTCAAGTTCATTAAGTGCTTTATCAATATCGTTTCCATAGGATATGGCAAGCGGGGCAGGAGTTCTATTTTTAATATTTGTCGCAACGGTCTTCATGAGTTCTTTTTTGCCCTTGCCGCTCCGGGCAATAGTGGGAATTACCGGAATGCCAAGAAGTCCGGAAAGTTTTTCGGTATTGATCTCGATGCCTCGTGTTTCAGCCACATCCATCATATTCAAGGCAATGCACACGGGGATCCCCATTTCCATGAACTGTAAGGTCAGATAAAGATTTCTCTCAAGGTTGGAAGCATCCACAATATTTACAACAATACCGGGCTTTTCATTTACTAGAAAATCCCTTGCCACCACTTCTTCCAGGGAATAAGCTGTAAGAGAATAGGTGCCTGGCAAATCAACAATGCTGAACCTGTTTCCATTGTTTGTATAGGTTCCCTGTTTTTTTTCAACCGTAACCCCGGGGTAATTACCCACATGCTGCCTTGCACCGGTAAGTTCGTTAAAAAGTGTTGTTTTACCGGAATTGGGATTACCAGCTAAAGCGACTGTTGCATCCATTTTTTTTTATTTCACCTCCACTTCAATGTTATCAGCTTCGTTGTTCCGAAGCGTCAGGGTAAACCCCATAATTCTTAAAGATACCGGATCATTAAGAGGTGCCCGACCCTGTATTCTAATTTCTGTTCCTTTCACAATTCCCATATCCCGGATTCTTCTGCCAAGTTCTCCATTGGCCTTAACAGCCGAGATAGTTCCGGTTTGGTTTATCTTCATTTGCCGCATATTTATTTTTGTCATTTTGACAGCTCCGTTTTATAAGAAATGTTTGGTATACATAAAAAAGTTATGTATACCAAACATTAACTTGTGTCAAGATAAAATTTAGGCATAAATGAATTTTATCAGTTTGACTTATTAAGTATGGCATGATAGCCTATTAACTAACTTTGCATAGAGGCAATATGAATAAAAAAATTGAACTTTCAGAAAGTTTAGAAGATTATCTGGAGATTATACTAAATTTACAGAATGCGCATAAAGTGGCCAGGTCAAAAGACATTGCCGAAAAAATGGGAATTAAACGAGGCTCTGTAACAGGAACGCTAAAAAATTTAGCTCAAAAAGGCCTGATAAACTATGAATCATACGGATTTATCACACTAACTCCAGAAGGCACTAAAATTGCTAAGGAAATTAAACTGCGCCATGAAGTAATTAAAGATTTTCTCTTCCGCGTATTGCAAATTGAAGATAAAAAAGCTGATGCAACAGCCTGCCGCATGGAACATGCTATGGACAGGCCGACTGTTAATATGCTTGTAAAATTTATTGATTTTATAGATAATTGCCCCAGAGCAGGTGCCGATTGGATGCAGGCGTTTAACAATTTCTGCTCAACAGAAAAGCCTGACAGGAAAAAATGTAAAAGCTGCCTTGCGCAGTGCATAGCACAGTTTAAGTAAAAACATTAACGATTTACTTGCCCCAAGCCCCCTGTTTTGTTAACAGAGGGCTTTTTTCTTTATTAATAGGGTTGTTAATAGGGTGCCGAACTTATCACAGGACTGTATTTTTCAACCCTTCCGGTCTCTATACGGTTTTTATAAATGTTCTCCATATCCTGGTAGACTTGGAAGACCTGGAAGAACCCGTGCCAGTGCGCATAATCCGGTGCGTTCATAGCCGCACCCTGGCGAGCCCGGCGACCTGTATGGTGCCAGAGATAATATTCCAGTTCCTGGAAGCCGTCCTGCCAGGGATCAGGTCCCAGCAGTTTTTTATCGGCCAGTTCTTTCTTCATCTTCACGGCGCCGTCCCAGAAAGTGTTGTACAGACCTACGGAATTGTCCAGCATATCGCGCTGTGTTTTGATATGGGAAGGTCCGTGGCAGTTGGCACAAACCTTTTTCATGTTCTCCTCGCCTTTGATACCCTCTCCGCGATTGCCGGAGCGCACCACGGATTTTTTGTGCATCAGGTCCCATTTCAGCCGTTCCTGCACGTTGTGGGTAGTGGCCAGATTGCCGATACCGCTCATGTGGCAGGTAGCGCAGGTTGGGGCTGTATAGTCACCCGGCTCCCAGGCGTCCGGCGGGCTGTCGAATTCCCAATCTTCTCCCTGGGTTTGGTACAACTGGCCGTGCTTGCTCTCCAGATAAATCTCGACGTTGGGATGATCCGGTCCCAGATGGCAGGCTCCGCATGCTTCAGGTTTGCGGGCATCGGATTTCTTGAATGAATGCCGTTCGTGGCACACCGTACAGGTGCCAATCGAGCCATCCGGATAGATGGTGCCCACTCCGCCGGGCCAGGTTTCGTTGATAGGCTTGTTGTCCGGTCCCAGTTCAACCTGCGTGCCGTGACAAGGCTGACATCCTGAGGCGCGAGGGGCGCGTTCAAAGTTGGTCGCTTCTTTTGGAGTGCCATAGACCCAGGAAAATTTTTTATTGGTCATGAACCCCCCGCCTTCGTAATAGAACTGAAGTTTGCTGAGGCCGGCTCTTTCGGGACTCGTCACCGCTCCGCTGGCTAATTCGGCGTGGCCGCTTTTAAGAAACTGTTCCACTTCCTGTGGATGACAGCGGGAGCAGGTCTTGGAAGATACCATGGGCGAAATAAAGGTGCTCGTGCCTTTGATTCCTTCGCACTGACTGGCCATGGGAGATGATTTTTCCACGACATGACAGTCGTAGCATGACACTCCGGCATGGCTCATCCGGCTGGTTTTCCATCCTTCCACTGTACCGGGTATTTTTTTGGCGTGGCACTCGATACAATTGAGTGCTTCCTTGGTAAAGCCTCGTTTAATGACCAATTCTTTGGGAATGTTGAGATATTCTTCAGCGCCGATTGTTGCGGTCATGGCGACTAACAGCAAAGACAGAACTAATATCCCTATTTTGCCTGGCGTCAGCTTCATACCCTCCTCCTTTTGTTTAATGCATATTTATAATGAACAATTCGGTTAAACTTGAGATATTAAAATTAAATTTGTTTCTTAAAGTATCGATTCACCATCTCAGCCATATTTTTATGCCCTACGTGTGGATGGCAATCGGCACATTTCTTGGTTGTATCTCCCCGCAGGTAGGTACGGTGGGCCAAAAATCCGCCCCTGGGCATTCCCGGAGCTGCATCCAACCGGTGGTGGCAGCGACGGCAGGCTGAATCATAGGTGAACTTTGCCCTGCGCTTTTCTGAATTACCCATCCAATCAAACTTTTCCACATCAAGGATTATATTTTGGATCACGTCACTGGTGCCGGTGACGGCCTTGGCGGTTACATACTCGACAAAACTTCCGTGGGGCAAATGGCAATCCACGCATTGAGCAGCGAATCCCTGGGGATTCTCCCCCCCGTGAACCGATTGGGTCCAAGAATTGCGAAAGGGCGTCATGGCATGGCACGAGACACAAAAGGTATCGGTGTTGGTGGTTTCAATCATAAAACCCGAAGCCAGCACCGTCAGTGTCATCAGCGCCACTCCGATGATCAGGCCAAACACCCAGCCTTTTTTGCTTCCTGATTTTTCAATTTTTTGCGGAGGTGTCATCCCATCATTTCCTTTGAATTTGTGGGATTAAAAAAAGCAGCGATCCACTTTCATCGCTTCCCAAACGTTCTCCAGACGGTCAATAGAACCACACTATCTTTTTTTGCTTGTTGAACTTCTTTTGGCTTGTTGAATTAGGACAAAATATTATTTTGGGTAATTTAGAATACAGCCTTTTTTTTGTCAAGAGAAAAAATATTGCTGTTTTTCTTCAGATTAGTCAGGATTAATAACAGGATAACCTGACACTAATTAACGAGGTCTGTTATATAGCGATCAGTTTACAATAGTATATCCTGCAAAAGTTATTGCAGATTTTACCTGGTCAATCATACTGTTGTCGGTAATATCAAAGGTTACTTTTTTACCGTCAAGGTCAACCGATACGTTTGATGTGCCGCCAACACCTTCTACAGCCTTCCGCACCGAATTTGAGCAGTGCGAGCAGGTCATTCCTGACACGTTTAGTATAATTTTTTCAGCCATATCGATACCCTTCCTTTTTATTCGGTCAATGATATTTTGATTGATATAAAACCATCCCAGCATCATGCCAAGAATTACTGAGCCTCCAAGTTTTAGCCATTCAGGAAGCATTTCCATATCATGCAGCATAATTATTTTATTAAAACCGTATTTTGCCACAAAAAGATTTAACATGTATCCAAGAGACAGGCTCGCTATCGAAATGACGGCAAGATATACGATTGTCGACTTTTTACCGATCACACCCACGATGGCCGATATGCTTATTGCATTTGTTGCCGGTCCGGTTAAGAGAAATACAAGTGCCGCACCCGGTGACATTCCTTTCATTATCAGCGATGCGGCAATAGGAGTAGAGGCTGATGCGCAGACATACATCGGGATTCCGATTACAAGCATCAACAGCATGGAAAGAAAGTCACTTCCCATGTAGGTTTCAAAAAAACCATCAGGAACGAACACGGCGATAAACCCTGCGATCACTATACCGACAAGAAGCGGGTTGGCAATGGAGCCAAGGAGCTCGTATTCCATGTAGCTGAAAATAGACCTGGCACGATCCTTAACACTCTCTTTATTGTTATTTTTATGCATCGGAAGCATGGTTCCATTCTCATTTTTCCCGATTATATTGACCAAAATACCGGCGGCTAAAGCAGTAATCAGAGATGTGATAATCCTGAACACTCCGAAAACCCAGCCCAAAAGGGAATAAGTGATCATGAAACTGTCTGCTCCGACTTGCGGTGTTGCAACCAAAAATGATACTACCGAACCCTTTGAGGCGCCGCTGTTTTTTATTGACACAGCAACCGGAACCACACCGCATGAACAGATCGGAAGAGGAATACCGAACAGGGTCGATTTTATTACAGAGCCAAACGAATTTTTTCCTAGATGGCGTCTTATTATTGATTCAGGAAACAGGATGTGAAGAATTCCTGCTACTAAAAATCCGAAAAGAAGATAGATTGCAACCTCGTTATAAAAGATTCCAATTTCTTTTATAAAATTTATAAAAAATTCCATCAGTTAAACTCCTGTTCACTATTCGCTGTATCAGCTTTTTCCATATTTGTAGATTGTTTCAATGAGCTCATTAATAATTTCCTGGCCTTGGCCCTGAGTAATGGCATTTGTAACACAGCTTTCAACATGTCGTTTCATAATTATACCGGCAACCCCACTTAGTGCCTTTTCTGCGGCTGTAATCTGGTTAATTATATCAATACAGTACTTTTCATTATCGACCATTTTCATGATACCTCTAATCTGCCCCTCAATCTTTTTCAGCCGTGTTACGGCATTTATCTTAGCCTCCTCGTTAATCATACATCCCCCTGTTCAACAGTCCATATATGTTATTAGATAATCGCATATTGCATAAATAAATTAAAACAGCATCTTGCGTCTAATAACCCTACCCCGGTAGGGTATCCATATACTAATTCATATTTTATAACTGTCAAGGCTTTCGAGTTGTTTTTGTTAATAGCTTCCGGGCTCCGGCTTTCGCCGGAGTGACGGGATTTAGACTCTCATACGAAACTATCAATGTTTTAGTTTATATGCATGTAATCCACAAAGATATCCTAAAATGCACGCTCAATTATTTTACCCCTGTTGCTTACAACTACTTTTTCAAGAGGAATGTTTACATCAGCTTTTTCCATGGCCTTGGTCAAAATTCCAGGAAGACCTGAACAGCATGGCACTTCCATGACAACAGAAGTAATGCTGTTTATTTCTGTTGTTTGAAAGATTTCTGCAAATTTATCGATGTATTCCTGAACATTATCGAATTTCGGGCACCCCATCATCACAACTCGTCCTTTAAGCAAATCCTTGTGCAGGTTAGGATATGCGCCGCCGCAGCAATCGGCTAGAACTAGCAGGTCTGCGCCTTTTAAAAACGGCGCTTGTGCAGGGATTAGACGAATCTTTATGGGCCAGTGGGTCAGAGCGGACTGTACGTCCTCAAAAGATGCCGGCCTGTTTGCTTCCTGGCATGAGGAAACAGGAGCAAAGTTCAGGATATTTGTCGATGGGCATCCGCACGCCGTGGTTGTTTCTTGCTCAGGCTTTTTTTCAGACTCCTTTTCAAGATGCTTTTCAACAGCCTCTTCATCAAATTCCTCAGCTTCACGTTCCACTATCTCCAGTGCGCCGGTCGGGCATTCTCCTATGCACGCACCTAAACCGTCACAAAGATTGTCGGCAACTACCTTTGCCTTGCCATCGATAATCTCCATGGCACCTTCTGCGCATCCTGTTATGCACTGGCCGCAACCGTCACAGAGTTCTTCATTTATTTCGATTATTTTACGCATTGTTTTCATAATATTTTCTCCTTTAAGGGCAATGTTTTTTTTAAGACAAAAGCACTTTTCTTGCTTCTTCCCGTCCTCCTTTTGTCAGGAACGATTTTTCGATTATCGACTCGAGACGTTGACTTTCGGTTTTCTTCTCTTTTTTGTTGTCTTCCAGGTTTGCGATCAGGTCAGCGTCATACAGCACTTTGAAATTGACAGTCTCATCAGGGCGCGGGCTATGGTGGTGGCCGACGATATCGCAGACTTCATCTGTCATTTCTTCATTTGCCCCGAGTTTTTCGAGAATCGATCTCGCGATCGGCGGCCCTTCCTGCTCCTGGTATTTTGCGGCAGTACTATTATATTTTCGTTCCGCCTCATGAATACCGATATCATGCAGATAAGCTGCAGACAGGATAACCGCAAGGTTGCCGGCTTCCTGTTTTCCTATGCGTTCAGCATATCTTGCTACTCTTGTCGCATGACCGATTCTTTTAAAATCCGACTTAAAGTATCGCTTCATCTCTATTGCCACCCGGTCTTTTAACAAATCCTCTTTCTGAGCAAGAAGTTCAGGGGGCAGGTTACCGATGCACTGCTCGGCAAACTGGCAGTATGCTGCGCAGCCGAAATCAAGACCCGGGTTAAGAAACCGATGTCCGCATGCAGGGCATCTCCGCATGGTATCGTCTTTGAAAAATTCAACATTATGACCGCATTCCGGGCATTTTGAATCAAAAATCGCTCCCGGTTTCCAGTACTGTGTATCTTGTCCCGGACATTTCATGGCTACTCCCTCCGTTTAAAAGCATTACTGTTTTTTGATAAACTAATACCTTTAAAATCCGATTGTCACATTGACTTATGTCAAAAAAGAAAAAATTATTTTGTAAAAAACGCAGATTTTTTGATTGTCAGCTATATTTTTCCATGTTCTGCCAGTTCCCTCAGACCATGGGTATCCAACAGTTTTATGCTTCGGCCATCAACTTCAAGCAGGCCCTGGCTGTTCATTTTATTCAAAATGCGGGAAAGTGTTTCCGGGATTGTTCCAAGCAGGCTTGCAAGCTGGCCTTTTGAAACAGGCAAAAGTACTTTATCTTCGGTCTTCTGCTCATCTGAAAGATAAATAAGATGCGAAGCTAGTCTGCCGGGCACTTCTTTAAGGGAAAGGTTTTCGATCTGGATGGTAAATTCTCTTAGGCGCATCGAAAGGACAGCAAGCATATTCATGGCAAGAGACGGGTTCTCTGAAATCAGATCGACAAATGTCTGCCTTGAGAAAAAGAGAAGATGGCTTTTAATGAGCGCCTCTGCATTTGCCGGGAATTTTTGTCCTGAAAAAACCGGAACCTCTCCAAATGGGCTTCCCGGTCCATAGATGTGAAGAATGTGCTCTTTCCCCTCTGCAGAGACTTTGTATATTTTTACACTGCCATCTGCCACCACATAAAAGCCGTCTCCTTCATCTCCTTCTGAAAATACGATTCTGCCTTTATCGTAAAACCTGTCTTTGGCTATTTTCCGGACTTGATTCAGGCTGTCTTCAGAAAGTCCCCTGAAAACGGGGATAGCAGATATAATTTTAATTATTTTTTCCATTCTTGATTTTTATATCATTTCAGGTCTTTTTTTTGCCTCGATAACGGATAAGGCCTTCCTGGGACGTGGATGCAACCAGTTGACCATCGCGTGAAAAAATATGGCCGTGATTAAACCCAAGTGCCTTGCTGGCATTTGGGCTGTTGCAAACG
>JAFDJC010000316.1 GCA_019307665.1 Deltaproteobacteria bacterium
CTTAATATATAACTCTGGGGGAATATGTACCAGTTTAAAGAAAAAATTAACTACGAAAATTTTTATAGGTTCGACAAAATGCTTATTGTAGATTCTAACAAAAAATCAAGTTAAACTTATGTAAAATTTCATAAATAAATTGACAAGTATAACGAGATTATCAGATTAAATGGACCTTTAACAGGTCCATTTTTTTTTGAAAATTGGCGGTTGAGTTCACTGCAATAAACCCAACCGCCCAAACAAAACGGGCTATAAAGCCCACAAAAAGTAAAGCTATGATAATCTTCGTTGATGTTAATCTCAAGAAAATTCTTAGGTTGAAGAAAAAATTTCCATGGCCTCGGCCAAGGATATGTCCGAACTGCATGGCACATAAAGTCTGGAGGCATGGATTTGTACTTGCCTACTTTGATGGATTCAACTCCGGTATTTTACTACGCAGATACAGGTGCCCAAATTGTTCCACTGTTATCAGAATGCGCCCTGCCGGATACTTGCCTCGATTCCAGTCCTCAATAAAAACCATTCGTTCAAGCATCGTAAATAAGGTGATGAAACAAAAATGGTTGTCGATTCTGGACAGAACACGCCAGCAACACTGGTTCAGAGGGCTGGTCAGAAAAGCGAAAGCCTTTCTTGGAAACACCTGGAAACAGAGTATGGTGAAGGCTTTTGATCATTTTGTTTCAAATAAAATTAACCCTGTCACCCGTTCGTTTAAACCTGGAACATATTCATTTTACATGTAACCTACCGAAGAGTAGCATTTTTTATCCTGTTTTCCGGATATATACCCTGAAAAAACTTAAACAGGAGAAAAAAATGGATGAAAATGAAAAAATGGAAAAAGCTGTTTTCAGGTACAGCGTTATCAGTGATCTGGTAAATGCAAGAAATCTGGACAGAGGCGAACAGGAGCGGCTTATAAAGGAAAAATGTTCTCGCAAATGGATGATTCCCTTTTCAGAAAAGACAAGTATAAGCCGCAGCACTATTTTAAAATGGATAAATCTTTATAAAAGCAGCGGAGGGGATCTCAAATCACTGTATCCCCGTGATCGAAAAGACAAAGGCACAAGCAGGGTCTTTGATGAAGACACAAGCATGGGGCTGATCCGTCTTAGAAAAGAGATGCCTGAAGCAACGGTTCCACACCTCATAGAAGAGATGAATAAGCGAAGTCTGATAACAGTCGGTACAGTAAGGCCATCTACAGTATACCGATTTTTGCATCAACAGGACCTTATGTCTTCAGAAAGATTAAAGCCTCATGATTGTCGAAAGTTTGAAGCAGAGCTGCCGAATGACCTGTGGCAGAGTGATGTCATGCACGGTCCTAAAATAGAAATAGACGGCAGGCTAAGAAAGACATACTTGATTGCAATAATTGATGATCATTCAAGATTGATCCCACATGCACAATTTTATCTGTCTGAAGCATTGCTTTCATATCTTGATGCCCTGGAAGAGGCTTTTTTAAAAAGAGGACTGCCCAGGAAATTGTATGTCGATAACGGTCCGGCTTTTCGCAGCAAGCATCTTGAATATATTACAGCCTCATTGAACATCTCATTGATTCATGCAAGGCCATATCGGCCACAGGGAAAAGGAAAAATTGAGAGGTGGTTTAAAACCGTACGAATTGAATTTTTAACCCGCTTCAAAGGAAAAACACTTTCTGAACTCAATGATGCCATTGAACAGTGGATAACAGATAATTACCATCAGAGAAATCATGGTTCAACCGGGGAGCCTCCTTTTAAACGTTTTACGGCCTGTATGGAATGTTTGCGACCAGCGCCTGACAATCTCAGGGACCATTTTAGAAAATCGGCCAGGCGTAAGGTTGCAAAAGACAGGACTATCACCTTTAAAGGCAGGCTGTATGAAGCGCCGGTAGCTTTAATCGGAAAACAGATTGAGCTTTTG
Organism: Deltaproteobacteria bacterium; assembly: GCA_019307665.1. Classification (GTDB taxonomy): domain Bacteria; phylum Desulfobacterota; class Desulfobacteria; order Desulfobacterales; family SURF-7; genus JAFDJC01. The sequence continues at coordinate 1,933 of JAFDJC010000316.1, forward strand.
TATCATGAAAAAGATTACGACCATATGGAGATTAGATATCAGAACAAATCATACGGTATCGTCAGACCGGTAGATCTGAATGTCAACTGCCGTGTCAAACGTGATGAAAACAACATGCATGATGTGATTATAACATCAAACGGTACTGATTATAGTGGTGGCAAGTTATTATAGGGGGGATAGAGATGGATAGTTACAGAACATTTTTTGGAATGAAATCAGAACCGTTTCGTTCAGATTTAAACCATAATGAGATACTTAAAACCGATGAACTAAAAGCCGTAAAAAACAGGTTCGACTATGCAATCCGGTTAGGGGGTGCAGCGCTTGTTACCGGTGAGATAGGAAGTGGCAAGTCAACAGCGTTGAGGTACTCGACAGAACAGCTGCACCCATCAGAGTATAAGACTTTTTATGTTACAGCAACATCAGGTCCTATTTTGGAACTATATCGACAGATCACAACAGAAATGGGAATCTTTCAATCCAGGAACTCAAAGGCCGCAATGACAAGGCTTATCAAAAAAGAGATAGTGGAGTTGATAAATGGTAAAAAGATGAAGGTTGTTCTTGTTATAGACGAGGCATCCCTGTTGCGCATGGAGGTTCTTGCGGAACTGCACACTATTACTCAGTTCGATAAAGACTCAAAGCCATGGCTGCCGGTTATCCTGGTTGGTCAATCAAACCTGGTCGACAAAATGATGTACCGGGCATCAGCTCCTTTTGCATCCAGAATTGTAGCAAGAAGCCATCTGGAAGGACTGGATCGGCAGGGAATGCAGCGGTATCTTGAGCATCACCTAAGTCTTGCCGGTATAAAAAACAATCTGTTTGAAGATGCTGCTGTTACTGCAATACATCAGGGTGCCGGAGGGCTTCTTAGAAAAGCCAATCATCTGGCCAGAGGTTCTCTTGTCGCAGCAACAAAAGAAAAATCAAAAACAGTGACGGCAGATCATGTTCGTCTTGCCGCAACAGAAATTTTCTAAAAGGTGAAAAATGAATTTCTATGAGGATGAAAAGTTTGAAAGGGTTATAGAGAAAATAACAGATGAGATGGGATATCTTATTATGGATATTATTCTTATGGATCTTAAAAAAACAAACACTGAAAATCAAATTTTTGAAGAGATACTTGACGCAAAATTAGAAGCGCATAAAGAAAACCATCCGGAAATATAAGCCGGTTAACAGTTTTGCAGGAGGATAAGGCAATGCAGGGATGCAACCTGAGCGCCTGCAAAAGCTCGAAGAAGAGGCGGGAATCATGAAATATTGGTTCCCGCCATTCTTTTTTATCTTCTTTGAGCCCTAAAGCGTTAAATCCCGGGGTTTGGGGCCGGCCCCAAATAAAATCAGGTTTTTTCCTTATTTATTATGGTCAGAATATTGTTGAAAAATAATGAATAGTACTTTTTAATCATAGAAGAAGAGTCACTGTAATTTAAGAATCAACAGCAACAGACCTGATGCCATACACGTATTCCAACTTTGGTTTCAAGATGAGGATGGTAATATTCACATGGCAATATACAACATG